>SDOA01000134.1 GCA_004524595.1 Candidatus Thorarchaeota archaeon
ATATTTCTGCACAGACCTTTGTTCCCTGACCAAAAGTACGATAGGCAACAGCAATGATCTCGGTGGTTTGCCAGGTTCCAAGCTCTCTTCGTATTCCTCTTGGAACTCCTGCGAAAGCATGTGTTGCAGTCAGAACTGATGCCCCTTCTGAGAGTATCTCTGAACGAAGCTCGTCATCAAGTTCGTTTTCATTTGGGCGTACGAATCCTGTTTGATGAGTTATTACTATTACATTCTTATTTTTAAAAGTGCGAGCGGCTAATAGTCCTGTAGTCCCTTCAGTAGTTGCAACTACAATATGTTGAATCATATCGTTTGATTTGAAAAAATCCTTCACAATCGAAAAAACTTCCTCAGTGTGTTCCTGTGAAGCCTCGTTGAAATATACCGTGTTCACCTTCATATATTCCTCTCCAATTAACAAATTTGCATCTTCAATTATTCGCCAATCTGCTTTGCTCTGACAAACCATTCAATTACCGCAAAAGCCATCAAAACGACGACTGCAAAGTAGAAGTCTACAGCTCCTTCGGTAATAATTGATACCACCCATGCTGCAAGAACAGCAACAACGAATGCCGCAACGAGTCTAATGATATAATATTCTATTCTATTTCCTCTCTTCGTTAATCCGGATTCCTGTATTTTTTCCATGCCATATTCATCAGCAATTTCCTCTGGTGTGCCAAGATCATCTAAGACCTCGTTAAGTAAATCTTCCGCACCCTCACTTGGTCTATTTTTAATTTTATTTTCGAATGCTTCATAGATGTGTGCCTTGAGATCCTCTAAAAGATCCTCGGTTTCAAAACTGTCTGGAAGAAGTCGCGCTATCTTTCTAATATAATTCTCTACCATACGGTCAGTATTATCCTTACTCACTTTTTAGTGCCTCCAATTTTGCGAAGATATCACCAACAATTACTGTAAGATGTCTATAGACACGGTCTCCTTCTCCTGTCAGGACGTATACCTTCTTGCTTGGACCTGACTCGGATTTCTCATGGTACACATTGAGTAAACGTTCTTTTCGAAGTCTATGAAGAATCGGATAGAGGGTTCCTTCTTTAACCTGAAGCAACCCATCAGTTCGTTCTTCCAACTCTCGAGCTATTCCGTATCCGTGAATACCTTGTTCAAACTGTTTAACAATTGCTAGGACTGCATATTGAAGGATTCCTCTCCTTATCTCAATCTTCCAAGTATCTTCAAAGCTTGGTCCTTTTTGCAAGTCGAGCAATCCTCTCAATTGATAGGATTGTGGACTTGAGTATATGTCCTTAAGGTTGTCTGTTTCAAGCAATGTCTGCGTCATGGCGTCTTCCTTGAATTCTAGTACGAAATTCTATCCATAAGGTTGTAGAGTATTGTTTAGGCTCGCGGATTAGTAGATAGAAGAATGATGCGATGAACCGTAATATTCCACTGAGTATTAACATGATGAAGACAGTGTAGTACTCATTAGATAATATGCCTAGGATGATTTGTCCAATAATGCCTGCAACGAACGAGCCGAATAAGAGAATAATACCGGTAAATGTATTGAATACTGCAATATGGGCCCCTCTCTCCTCTGGCGGAGCGACATCATAGATGTAAGCTGTGATTGCATTCACTGTAGCAGCTGTCGTGAATCCTGCAAGAATATTTGCAGCATATACTATCCATACATTCCATGCAAAGGCATACATGATAGGAACTAGGAATAGAAGGCTGCGACCCATTACGATTACAGGTTTTCTCCCCACTTTGTCACTTAACCTTCCAAAAGGGATTGTAAAAATCACAGTAGATGCTGTCATTAATACTGATGCAAGAGCAATTTCGAGGATCGAGTTTTGCAACCAGTCTCTTTGGACCACAATAAAATACGGCCATGCCATTGACATAGCAAAGGAGAAGAACACCGCAACAAAGCTAAACCTCCGAAAATCTCCAGGTTGTGACAATAGTCTTAGTAAAGGTGGAAAACGGCGCGTTCCATTTGGATTTCGTGGTTTCTCTCTAATTGTAATTGAAAGAATAGAAGATGTTATGCCAACAATTGCAGTCAATAAGAAGGGAAGATAATATGCTTCTCTCCAAGTTTCAACCGTTGGGAATAGGAACACACTGGCTTCTCCAAAAGACATTCGTAAAAATGGAAGGATTCCAGGCATTCCTGCAAGAATTCCTGATGTTAATGTTGCAATAAGTGAGGCAACATTAGTAAAGATACCGAGTTTCCCAAGTTCGCTCCCTCGATTTCTCTCTCCCATGAGCCCGCCAATTAATGATGCCCATGTAGGTATCTGAATACTGAAAAGTATTGACTGGATTGCATATAATATGATCATGTCAATCGGAGTAGCTGCCCAGAGGAAGAGATAGACAAAAGAGAGTCCCATCAATGTTCCAAAGGCTACAAACGCCTTTGTATGTCCTACTCTATCTGATGCTGCTCCCCAAGCTGGTTGAAGAACGGTAGGTGCAAAATTACCAACACTTCTGAAGGTTCCGAGTTGTGCAAAATTCTTAGCACCATAGAGATAAGTCTGCATATCGACAAGATAGGTCTGTAGGAACGGTGCATGAAGTCCCATTGCGAATTGAGTTAATGCGCCAACAATGAATGCTTTAGTTGGAAGTTTAGGTTCTTCTACAGTCTGTTGTTCAGCAGTAATCAAAATAGATGAGCACCTTGAGTTGCGGATGCATTATCTTCTCCTATTAACTCTAATTCTGTTGACTATGTTCCATATTTTATCGAACCGTCAGAATTATGTGGTATGATACTAAGAAGAAAATAGGTTGTGAGAGCAAAATTATGCTCGACACGTCGATTTACGAAGAGAGGATAAGTAGAGTCCAAAAGGAACTTGAGGAATCTGGAGCTGCTTTTGTCTTATTGACTCCATCTCCAAGTTTCCAATATCTCGCTGGATATGAATATCTAATGAGAGAACGTCTTGTTGCATTACTAATTCATCATAAAAGTGAACCATGTATTATAGTTCCCGCATTTGAGGTTTCAGATCATTCTCATAATACGTGGATTAAGAACTTCATAACTTGGGAAGAAGATGAAGACCCATACCTGAAGATAAAGAACGAATTTGAAACCATTTCAGAAAATCCAATCGTATTATTTGATGACAGCATGCCTCTGGGTGCGTATTGGCGGCTTGAGAGAATTTTTTCTGGCTTCATGAAGACTCTATCAATTACTCCGCTGTTAAATGAAATGAGAATTTCCAAATCTGAGGGTGAAGTTGCTCTTATACGGAAGGCTGGTGAGATTATTGATCATGCTGTGATGACCGCTTTCAATAAAGCTCAACTTGGAATGACTGAAATCGAAGTACGTCAGATAGTTCATAATGAGATTATCCGAGAGGGTGCAAAACCCACCTTTGCAGCAATTCAATTTGGTGAAAATAGTGCTCTACCACATGCAGACTCTAGCACTCGAGAATTGCGAAAAGGTGATCTAGTGTTAATGGACTGTGGTTGTTCATTGGATGGATACAACACTGATATGACTCGAGTTGGAGTTGCTGGAACTCCTACTGAAGAAATGAAACGTGTCCATTCTATTGTCACAAGGGCTGAAGAGACCTCCATTGCTAAGATTTCGAGAGGAATGACCTGTGGAACTGCTGATGGGATTGCACGCAGAATAATCGAAGATGAAGGATATGGGGATTATTTTACGCATCGATTGGGTCATGGTATAGGGCTTGAAGTGCACGAGCCTCCTTATCTTGTCCGTGGAAGTGCCGAAACTCTTGATGTAGGTATGTGTCATAGTATTGAGCCCGGGATATATCTAAATGACCGATTTGGAATTCGGATTGAGGATCTCGTATGTATTCAAGAAGACCATACTGAAGTTCTAACCTACTCTCCGCGAACCTTGATTGAAATGAATTTGTAACTCATTATTCTGTGTCTTCTTTACTTGGTTCCTCTTTATCCTGAGGTGACTTTGAAAGTATCTCGTCCATCTTTTTCCGGTCTTCATCCGAGAGGTTCTTCATAGCCTCTGCAGACTGCCTCAGCATCTGTGTCATGATCAATGAATAAATTGCAGGAATGGTCGTTAGAGTTTCACCTCTCTCTTTGAACATCTGCTCAGCAAGGTCTCTTGCTTCTTTCAAGGCTTCTTTATTGACCTCCCCTTTGCCAACTCCTGGACAGTCTTTGCTACTGAGATAGTATTTTTCTCCATTGTATTCGAGAGGAAACGATCTACATGAGAGTGGCCTTGAATAACGAATCTCACACCCATTTGCCTCTTCATTATAGAAGATACAAGCAGTTGTATCCTCATCAGACGCCAAAGTTTTCCGCATCATTTCTAAAGAAAACAAGCCCTGCTCTGAGTCTGGTAATTTTATAACAACTCCTGGTAATATCTTCATGAGATAACCTTGAGCAGTCCATCTTGAGATATCTCCAAGTGTAACGTCGATCTGAGGTCTTATGTGACATGCCTTCGTGTCACATTTCTGTTCCAGACATTTAAATGTGTATTTTGATTTCTCTGACATTTGTACCACCAAGACTTGTAATTGACTTTTATTTTATCCAGCGCATCTTTAATTTTTTCGAAATAATCATGTTCACTAGTTTAAGGAACCTTTAGCTTTGTTAAAGATCATTTGTAATAATAACGGGCTTGTGAATATAATAATTGAAGCTACTATGATGGGTTTCCTTTTGAGTGTTCTATTTATCAATCAATCAAATAAACAGATAGTTGTGAATCATAATTGCGATTCTCTTCTAATCTCCGACTGGTTTCCTGTTCAATCGATTTACGACATTATTGTTCTTACGCTGCGTTAAAATCTTTAATCCTTCAATGGCGATAAGCGATATGATGCTCAGTGCTAAAACAATCTCTATTGCAATGAGACCAAAGGGTTCAACTTTGAATGCAGCAGCAAAACCCGGCACTAATCCAAACAGGACCGCTGTGAGAACAGCACTTCCAATGATTGAGTAGGATAGTAATTTGTGTGGACGTGCCTCCCAAATTGTATATTTTAATGACCTACATGTCAATGCTAAGGCCAACTCGCAATATACGAATAAATAGAAGAGGATACTTCGAGCTTGTGTAAGTGCTGGATCACCCTCTACTACCCCAAGAGGCGCAATGCTCATGAAGACAAAGAGAAACAGGGGGACTTGAACAATAATTGTGATAATATAGAACATCTTCACATCTTTGGAGAATATACTCTCTTTTGGATCTCGAGGTGGTCTCTCCATGATATCTGCATCAGGTGGACTCAATCCTAAAGCAATTGCAGGCAATCCGTCTGTGACAAGATTGATGTATAAAATTTGAGCTGGTAGTAAAGGCAATGGATATCCGATAATAACCGCGAAAGAGAGAACAATGATCTCTATGAGATTTGCCCGTAGTAGATAGGCCAAGTATTTCTTGATATTATCATAAATCCAGCGACCTAGTTCTATAGCTTTTTCAATTGTCGCAAAGTTATCATCTGCAAGAACAAGATCCGAAGCTTCCTTTGTTACTTCTGTACCAGTGATACCCATAGCTATGCCAATGTCTGCCTGTTTAAGAGCAGGAGCATCATTGACTCCATCTCCGGTCATCGCAACGACTTCGCCGCGTTTTTTCCAAGTCTGGACAATCTTAAGTTTGCTTGCTGGTGACACTCGGGCATAAACAGTGACTTTGTCAACAATGTTCAAGTATTCCTCTTCGGAAATTTCATCAAGTTCAGAATCTGTAAGTATGATATCATCTGGTTGTCTGATTCCAACTTCTTCAGCAATCGCTTTTGCTGTTAATTTGTGATCCCCAGTTATCATAATTGGTAATATCCCTACAGACTTGCAGATGGCAATTGCATCAATCGCATCCTTACGTGATGGATCTATCATTCCTACAAGACCAAGGAAGGTAAGATCGCTTTCAACATCATCTTCACTATTTACATCCAATTCATTAGCTTGTTTGTAGGCAAGAGCTAAAACACGAAGAGCTCGTGATGCCATCTCTGAATTCTTCTCAAGAATTAGAGTTCTTGTTGCGTCAGTTAATGGCATTGTTCCATTTCCTGATAGAATAGCAGTGCATTGTTCTAAGATGAATTCACAGGCTCCTTTGGTGTAGATTAATTTTGAATCATTCTCACTGGAATGGACTGTACTCATACGCTTCCGATCAGAGCTGAACGGTATCTCTCCGATTCTAGGGTGCTCCGATCTTAGATTCTCATCATCAACACCTGCTTTACGTGCAAGAACAATCAACGCACCTTCTGTAGGGTCTCCCAATATCTTCCATCTTCCATCGGACTCCTCTAGAAGTGCATCATTGCATAACACGCATCCTTCAGTCAACAGGGAGAAATGATTCTTTTCTAGGATTGATTGTTCACTATCTATTGGGATGAAAGATCCAGTAGGTTCATAGCCTTCACCCTCGACCTTAATTGTACCATCAGTTAGAAAGACCTCTCGTACAGTCATTTCTCCTCGAGTGATTGTACCAGTTTTATCTGCACAAATCACACTTGTGCATCCTAAGGTTTCAACTGCTGCCATCCTTCTGACAAGAGCGTTTTGCCGAGCCATTCTTTGCATTCCTATTGCAAGGCTTCCAGTAACAACTCCTGGCAAAGCTTCAGGCACCGCAGCAACAGCAAGTGCAATACCAAACAATAATAATCCTACTGCAAACTGAGTAGTAATACTTCCAGATATGAAGAACTCTCGGAGAAGACCAACTATCACAACAAGCGCACAAACTGAGAGTGAGATCGTTCCTAACCAAAAACCAATTTCCTTTGTTCGTTTCTCAAGAGGAGTTACTTCTTTTTTCACCATCGCAACCTGGCTAGCGATCTTCCCAAACTCCGTATTGAGACCAGTATTGACAACAAGCGCTATTCCTTTTCCGTAAGTCACCTCAGTACCAGATAGAACCATGTTTCGCATGTCGCCCAAAGGTGTTGATCTTGGGAGAACTTCCGAACTCTTCTGCACTGGTACTGATTCGCCTGTTATTATTGCTTCACTTACTTTGAGATTCGTCGATTGTATCACACGACCATCTGCTGGAAGTCGGTCACCTTCCTTCAGGACAATAACATCGCCAGGGACAATATCCCTGCTTGGAATCATCACCGTCTTACCATCTCTAATGACAACTGCAGATGGGTTGAGCATGTTTCTAAGCGTTTCAAGCGCTCTCTCTGCACGGTATTCTTGAACAAAGCCCAGAAGTGCTGAGGCAAAAACTATAGCAAGGATAAGAATTGCTTCAATAGCCTCTTGGACGACTAATGAGACCACTGCAGCTAGAATAAGAATAATTGTAAGGATGTTTTTAAATTGACTAACAAACAATCTTATCGCAGAACTTTTTTGAGTGATAGTGATTTCATTTGGTCCATATTCTTCAATTCGTCTCTCGGCTTCGCTTTGAGTCAATCCATTGTCTGAACTATCTAGATTCTTGAGGGCACTTTTAGTATCCAAAGAATGCCATGTAATGGCCATCATTTATACCCTCCATGAGCAATAAAAAGTGAAATCTGATTCGTGGCTCTAATGGACACTCTGGATTGAAGATTCATTATCAATACCATCATATGCTCCTTGAGGGTGTTGCTTTCGCCCATAGGTATGGTCCAATTGCAAACCAAAAACAAAGGCTGGGTATCATATACCTTTCGGATTGACCAATAATTCTTCATCTTATTACTAGCGATTAATATGCTATCTGAATTGCGATGAAGGTTTATAGAATAAAAAAATTGGATATATTCAATCATAGTTCCAATCTAAGTTGGAAGTCTCTTTGCAAGCCAGTTTTCCATGTCCCCTAAGACCTGAGCACTTTCAGGTTCTACGTGTAGTTCATGATATAATCCTTCATATAGATGCCATGTCTTATCTTCTGATAAAAGATTTTCAAAGAATTCTTTACTTCTGTTAGGGCTCACAAGTTTGTCTTCTCCAGCTTGTTGTAAGAGAACTGGCATTTTGATCATTGATGCTGAATTGAATGCGTCTTCTGATGCTTTTAGTCCCTCAATGCCAAATCTTGGTGTGACATCATCAAACCGAAGTGGGTCTGTTTCATGTTCTTTTATAACACTAGGATTTCTAGATGCATCCTCGTAATTAAGACCGCTTGAGAAGTACTTTTTAACATTCAGCCATGAGAGTATCTGCCCGGCAACTCTAGTACCTTTGCCGATACCTAGAGTTTGGCTTACAGCAGGACAATGAAGAATCAAACCATCGACCGTCTTTGGATACGTCTTGACATATCTTATCGCATTGACCCCGCCTAGAGACGAACCAAACAAGAACGTAATCTTATTCAGGTATCTATCTTTCACCTGCATCACAAGATTCTGGATATCCTCAATATACTCATCAAATCTCATCACATGACCCATTATTCCTGAATAATGGCCAAATCCTCTGAGGTCCGGGATGAAGACCGCAAGTCCGCGGTTAGCAAAGTATTCTCCAAGATTCTTGAAATCCCCTGCATGACTCCCTAAACCATGCAATACTATAAGCAGCGCTCGAGGTTTATCATCATCTGGTTTCCACAATGCCATAAACATATGCGTTCCATCATAACCAATATAGTTAGTTTCTTCGTATTGCATAGATGCCACAATGGATTATTATTACATACTGCTATTTATCTTATCATAAAAAAGGGAAAATTGATGACCCAAAGGATCATCAATAAATGATGAATCAGCTAGAACTTCATTGGTTTTGGTTCATCGCTAGAATAATCATAGAATCCTTTACCTGATTTTCTACCAATCCATCCTGCTCTGACCATTTTTCTAAGAAGTGCTGGAGCTCGATACTTACTATCCTTGAATTCTTCCACAAAGTAATCACTAATATAGAGAAGAGTATCAAGACCAACGAAATCTGCTAGTGTGAGAGGTCCCATAGGCCAGTTCAATCCAAGCTTGATTGCTAGATCCATATCCTCAACAGCCGCCACTCCTTCCTGAATTGCGAAAATTGCCTCATTGATTGCAGGGACTAATAATCTATTCACTGCAAATCCTGGTGCCTCATTGACGAGAACTGTCTTTTTACCCACTTTGTGAGATACTTCTTCTATGACCTTCACTGTTGTATCATCAGTCGCCTGTCCTTTTATGATCTCGACAAGTCCCATCACAGGAACAGGATTGAAGAAATGCATTCCAATGAATTTGTCAGGTCTCTTAGTCACAGATGCCATCTGTGTGATACTAATGCTTGATGTGTTCGAAGCTAGTATAGCATGACTTGGAGCTGCTTCATCCACTTCCTTCCAAGTATCAAGTTTTAATTTCACAACCTCTGGAATAGCCTCAATTACCAAATCCACATCTTTTACTGCTGCCTTGAGGTCAATGATACCATTGATTCTTCCGAGTATTGCATCTGCATCCTCTTGAGTCATTTTCCCCTTGGAAACACCACGGTCAAGATTCTTTTTAATTGTGGCTAT
Source organism: Candidatus Thorarchaeota archaeon (assembly GCA_004524595.1). Next base: position 9,509 of record SDOA01000134.1, read on the forward strand.
ACCATTGTCAACGAATTTCTGTTCGATATCTCTCATATTGACTTCATAACCCGCCTGAGCACAAACATGGGCGATTCCATTCCCCATCTGTCCTGCTCCTAATACTGCAATCTTCTTAATCTCCATATGAATCACCATATCTACGTTGAGAACATGTTTCGCTCTATGAAGCTTCTAAATATGTCTATTGATTTAGAGTTTAAATCAAGAAAAAATGGTGTACCTAATCATCACTAATGACCTATACTTTTGCTTTCAGTTCGAAAATCATCATAGTCACATCTTGTGACTTCATGTTGTGTCCCTCAAAAGTGGCTTTGGTATATATACTAAGTATGAGTGTTATTTCTTGTGAACTATTATGGCTCTAACAACGAACAACCGAACTGAACTTGGCAAGACCAAGAGAAATCCCCTCTCCACAGAGGCTGTA
>SDOA01000135.1 GCA_004524595.1 Candidatus Thorarchaeota archaeon
CTATTGGTCTTGCAACAGCAAAGATTGTAGAGATGATGGAAAAGGATGACAGCGATCCAGAAGTCGCCTCTGCTATCATGGCATTCAAGAGTGTTGTGGATGCAAAGTGGAGCTTTGATGACAAGGTCTTAGCCTTTAAGAAAGACACTATACATTCAGAAGAGCCAATACCAGGAGCACCTAAGAAAAAATACGTTTCTGAGCCAGAGCCTGAACCCGTACTTACTGCTGAAACCATCGGAGAAACACCAGTAAGGCCTCAACCAACACATCACGCACCGCCAGAGATACGGCCAACGATGACACTTGCAGAGAAAAAGGCAGCATATCTCATGATGTCAATCATGAAGAACTCCGACATTGTATACACTGAAAAGATCGAGAGGGCTGGCACTCAGGGGCTCAAAATAGAAGTACCTGGAGTCATGGTCATTGAGGCAATGATGAAAGGGAACGATCTGAGTATCTCCCCGGGCGATTTTGGAGGGTCAGAAGCCGCACAAAAGATCAAATCAGAATTTATTGGCCTTATTAAAACGCTATAATCTTTATCCATTCAAATTTGCTGCAGGATTGGTTTTTCAACCTGCAGCTTCTCCTGATTTTCCTTCGAAGTCTCTATACCAATAATTGTATGCAAACGAGAATCCAAGTTTTTGGTATAATTGCTTTGCTGGAAGGTTGTTTGTTTCAACCTGAAGATATGCCTTCTTAGCACCAAAGGTCTGAGCCCATATTCCTAATTGTTTGTGTACTGCAGTGGCAGCCCCGAGATGCCGTCTATCTGGGTGGGTAGCAATGTTGAATATACCTAACCAGTCACCTTCCACAACTCCGTAACCAACCGCTGCAATTTCATCATCAATCTGTGCAAAAGCAAATATCTTTGGCTGCAAGGTTCGTTCCATAATGGCCTTCCTGATGGGAAAAGTTGAGGGATCGTGATTGGTACCTCTGTTGTATGTATCAATCCATTTTTCGAACAAATCATTAGTTGTTGCAGTATATACTTTTGTTTCAGGTGCCAGGAAAGATGTAATTGGAGAGGTCCATATCTCTACTTGAAGTCCAAAAGTGAACCCCCTATGCTCAAGTGTGGAATCCAAGTCATGTGGGGGGCTCGCTTCAGTAATTTGGAACCGCGGAACCAAATCCCTACAACTATAGAAATCAATGACAGAATCTATTGCGAAATCAAGAGGGATGTTCTGTGATGTGATAGGTAGGACACTGTTTGCTCGGCGAGTCACTCCATGGTCAGCTCGTAAAATCCAGCCTCCTAATCGAAGCCGCTCCCTAGCAACCCAAGCATTATGACCTACTAGTTCAAGCTCGTTGATCATTGTGTGATGCAATTGATTGTTACCTCGAAAGATTCTGTAAATTTCATGATTCGGTACGAATTTAACGAACACGATACGAGCATATGTTGAGTTTTCATGAGTACACTACGATGGAATCCAATGCTAGGCGAATGGGTGATTGTTGCTCCAAAGCGAGCAGATAGACCGTTTCAAGATTCATCCATAGAATGTCCATTCTGCCAGCAAAACGAGGGTGATTGGAAAGTTCTCACTGTAGAAAACAAGTATTCAGCACTCGACCCCACAATTGGAGTTCTTCCTCTCGATGAAGAATATGTAATGGAAGCACCAGCTCACGGTCATTGCAAAGTCATTATTCTATCGCCGAACCATGAAGAACAACTCGAAAAGATGGATGAAAAACAGGTCGAGTGTGTACTTAGAGAATATCTTAGAGTCTTCAAGGAGTTGGATAATGAGAGAGGAATCAAGTACATTTTCGAATTTGAGAACAGAGGAAAATCAATCGGTGTCAGTCTAGACCATCCACATGCACAGGTCTATGCACTTCCATTTATTCCCACACGGATTAAACTGGAATTGAAACAATTCAAAGAAAAATGGAAGAATGAAGAGAAGTGTCTTGTCTGTGAGATTCTTGAAAACGAACTCAAGACACAGACCAGTCGTATAATCAAAGAGACTACACATTATGTATCTTTTGTTCCCTTTTTTGCACGAGTGCCATATGAAGTGCATATCTATCCAAGAGAACATGTTGCAAGTTTAATAGAGCTTGAAGACAGGTTGTTAGAGCTCGGGCAGGTGGTACAAGATGTAATTCGAAGATATTCACAAATCTTTGATCAGACAGCCTATGTCATGGCATTCCACACACGTCCAACAAGTGGAGACCATCCATATTGGCATTTTCATATTGAACTCTACCCACCGTGGAGGGATCGTTCAAGATTGAAGTATTTGGCAGGTTTAGAAACGGGAGCTGGAGTATACACAAATGATTCTAACCCAGAGGATGTTGCAGTTGAGTTGAGGGATGTACTTTGAGTCTCATGTTCCCTGAGATACTCATTGATGCGGTCCATCAGGTTCTAGAAGATGAAGTAGGGCCGTTATTCGGAGTAAGAGCACCTGCAAGAATTGAGATACTTGGAAACCATACCGACTATAATGGTGGGTTAGTATTAGCCACAACGATAGACCGGTTCATCTGGGCTATTGGCACACTTAGTGATGATGCAAGATTCTATTCAATCGAATTCAATGAAACAATCAAGTTCGATTCAGAAAATCAGGCTTCCTTTGATAGTAACAGCTGGAGCAATTATGTACGAGGTGTCTATTGGGCATTCAAACGGAGAAACCACGCAGTTAGGGGAATAGCAGGGGCAATTCATGGAAACATACCTCTAGGAGCTGGTCTGGGTTCTTCAGCAGCTTTGCAGGTAGCATTAGTAAATATAATCACACAGGCAAATAATCTAAAGATACATCCAAAATCACGAGCCATGTTAGCCTTTGAGTCTGAACGATTATTCTGTGGAATATCATGCGGAGTGATGGACCAATTTACCTCACAGCTAGGAAAACCCAATTCTCTACTTGGAATTCATTGTAGTAGTCTACTGACACAAGATATTGCCATTCCAGCAGGAGTCTCATTCATAGTGGTCAATTCAATGGTTTCTCGAGACTCGAGTGCAATATTGAACGAGAGAAGAGAAGAGGCTCAAAAGGCACTTCTTATTCTTCAAGAGGCTGGATGGGGTGTTCCATCATTATCAGAGATTGTTGCTGAGGATCTGAATACCGTTTCTGAAATGCTTGATGAAAAATTATTGAATCGTGTTACACATATTATTAATGAGAACCAACGAGTTCGAGAAGGTATCAGTCTTCTCCAGCAGAAACAGGTGAATGAATTTGGAAAATTGATGATTGAGTCACATACTAGTTCGAGAGACCTGTATGAAGTGTCACATCCAAATCTTGAGACCCTTATGGAGATTTCCCAGAGATTCGAAGCAAATCTTGGTTCCCGATTAACAGGAGCTGGGAGAGGTGGCAATTTGGTTATACTTTCAAAGACAAAGGATACCGAGAGTTTAGCTAATGAAATCACAAAGGAATATGAAACAGAGACTGGACTGCTAGCAGAAACCTCAATTTGCACTATACCTGGAGGAGTGACTGTAGAGGGACTTCAAAAGCTTTGATGTATCCCGTACCATTCATATTGTCGAGTTGGCGAGGAGTATTGTGATGAACCTAGAAAAAGTAGTCTTTGATTATGCTCCAATACTCAATTTTCATCCAGATGAAGGAAATTTCTGCTGCTTCCCATCAGATGCAGAAGAGATCTATCAGAGGTTTCATCACAACTGGGCAGAGTTTCGTGAAGATAAATCTCCGAGAGAGATAAGCCCAACTACCCCAAGTTATTATGAGACCTGGTGCGATGATGAGATGATTCAGATTCGCTACTGGTTTTGGTACAAATACAATGATTTTCCAAAAGCACCATTTGGAATAGGCAAACATGTTGGTGACTGGGAACATGTCGAAGTGAGACTGTATGATGGTACGTCTCCAAATGATGCCATCTGGTTTCTCTCAAATCATTTAGAGGCCCGGATTACTTCATTTGGACTAACACTGAAGAATATACGTCCAGAAACACCATTGCTTGATGGAACTCATATACGAGTATGGGTAGCCCTAGGATCGCATGCCAATTATCCTTCACATACAAGTACCCCGAGATGTTATGGCAGGATCATCTGCGACAGAATCAGAGATAATGGAGAAATCTGGTACACTGAACACGGATTAAAACCACTTGATAAGACTAATTTTCGTGACTTTGAAGGGAGATGGGGAGATGAGAGGTCTCCACGGAGTCCTTTGAATGAATATAATAATAGATGGCGGAATTATCCCAATATCGAGCCGGATATCTACTCCACTGATTTATGATTAGGATTCCAAGGAGATAGTCTAGGAATCCATCGAGGTACGTTCTCTTTGTAGAGGAGATATTCCTCACCAAATCTTTTGTGTAATCTTGGTTCTTCAGAGAATATGAAATAAAAGTGATTTCCGATTAAGAAAATAAGGCCCCAGAGTAGGATAGCCCAAGAGGAGAAGATTAATCCTTCTCCAATGATGACAGATATCACTCCAGAGATCATCGGATTACGTGTCCGCAGATAGATTCCAGTCATGACAAGGTTTTGAGTAGGTGCCCATGGAGCTAGAGTTCCTTTTCCTAGTTGGTAGAACATTTTGATAGTGACAACCATCAACCAGACCCCAATAAGAAGAAGAAATGCACCTGTAAGTAACAGAATGCTATTACACGTGGAGGATATTTCCCAACTTATTCTTGCATCACGTGCGACCAATAATAGAATCATGGGAATAAGAATTAACGCAGCAAGAGGAAGCATAAATGCACTAATGTGGTCTCGGAATCTCAAAGGGCAGTCCTCCAGAAACGTGATGTTATTCCACAGGAGTATATCCTTTTTTCATGATGGTGTCGACGATCTGCGTCGACTTATCTGGAAAGTCTTTATTGAAATGAGCCCCACGACTCTCTTTTCTCATTCTTGCCATCTTTATGATCAATTCCGCGACAAGTGCAATATTACGTAACTCTACGAGATCAGGAGTAATAATGAAATCCCAATAGAATTGATTGATTTCTCGTGTGATGAACTCAATCCGATTTCTTGCTCGAATCAATCGCTTATTTGAACGAACTATACCAACATAATTAATCATGATGCGGCGTATCTCATCCCAGAGATGTGAGATTGCTACTAATTCATCAGGATCGGTAGCCTCACCAGGGTCCCAGGGTGGTATTTCCGTTATTGTATGTTGAGAATTGATTTCTTCAATGGCAGAGATCGATGCATTATGTGCCAAAACAGTTGCCTCAAGCAGTGAGTTTGATGCCAATCTATTTGCACCATGAAAACCACTACAGGCAGTTTCACCAATAGCATAGAGACCCTGTACATCTGTTCTTCCGTTGATATCTACTTTGACTCCCCCCATCATATAGTGAGCTGCCGGAACAACGGGGATTGGTTGTTTAGTCATATCGACTCCAGCAGTCAGACAGGTCTCATATATCTGTGGAAATCTATCACGAACATAGTCTGAATCTTTGAATGAAATATCTAACCAGACATGGTCAGCACCTGTTCGTTTCAGCTCGTTGTCTATAGCTCTTGCAACAACATCCCGAGGTGCCAACTCAGCGTCTTCATGATATGATGGCATGAATCTAGTTCCATCAGGACCTAGCAATAGTGCACCTTCTCCTCGTAGAGCTTCGGATATCAAGAACGACCGTACTTTGTGGTGATAAAGGAGTGTTGGATGGAATTGGACCATTTCTAAATTCATCACGCTGGCACCAGCACGAAATGCCATCGCAATGCCATCACCAGTTGCTACGTCTGGATTGCTAGTATAGAGAAAGACTCTCCCAGCACCACCAGTTGCAAGAATTGTGGTCTTCGCAGAGAAGCGTTCAACCTCATTCGTATTGATATCAAGAACATATGCACCATAGACCCTATTATTCCAGACATAGAGATTTACAGCCATATGATTCTCAAAGACCTTGACATTCTCAGCCTGTCCAATTTGGTGAATGAGAGCCTGTTGAATATCTTCTCCAGTATGATCTTTGACATGTAGTACGCGTCGTTTGCTATGTCCACCCTCAAGCCCCAAATCATATTCTCCTGCATCATTATCTCCTGAAAATCCAACCCCAAGGTCTATCAGTTCAGTAATACGTGCAGGACCATCCGTGATGATAGCTTTCACAATATCAGGATGGCATAGACCATTACCCACTCTCATTGTATCTTGTACATGAAGAGCGACTGAATCTTCTGGAGATACGACAGCTGCAATCCCTCCCTGAGCATAAGTTGTTGATGAGTCTGTGATTCTTCTCTTTGTCAAGATATTGACTGTGCCATGTTTTGAAGCATTCAGTGAAAAGAGTAGACCTGATAGCCCACTGCCAATAACAAGAAAATCTGAGGAAAAGACTGTATCTGTCATGCTGAATCACCTCGTTTCAAGGGATTGTCTGATACTCATAAGGCTTCTTGAAGCAAGTAGGAAGACATTAACCTATGATAGTAAACAAGAAAACAGCAGTGAAAGAGAGTACTACAATGACCACTTGTGAAGAATGTAAGAGATTCGGGTATATCAGGACAGATCAGGTCTCCTACCCCTGTGCCCTATGTGGCGAATTACGATGCGAGGACCATATGATATGGGTTCCAGCTCATGAATTACTAAGACCGCTTGATGAAGCTGAGACAATTCTCAGACTTCTTGTACATGATAAAATAGGAGGTTGGTACGGTTTTTGTGGTCGAGCATCGCATATTCCCAGAGGGTTGCCAATCAGATATGGAAAGGGAAAAGAGGGCGGAAAAGTAGTAGAGGCAATACTAGATAATCAAAAGAAATCAGGTCTTGAATCATTCAAATTTTGGGAAGTAGGAACGATAGAAGAAGGTTATGAAAAAGTATGGGAAATCAAACGATATGCACTCTCATGCTCTCTTGCTCCAGTTATGGCATTAATCGCAAACATGTACTCAACAGGTCAAGAGCCTACCATGTTCTTGGAAAACCTTCACAGTTCAGCATTTATGACATTCGCCGCAAAGAAGTTAGTGTATTATGGAGAGGACTGGAAAAAATTCACAAAGACGGTAGGTACTAACCCACGTATTGAAGACCTAATCAGATATACATGTTCGAGATGCTCTGTGATTCCTTGTATGAACAGACAGGCACCATTCTATGATGCGAAACTTTTACGGAATCTTATCAGGTTACCAGAAGTATCAGATTAGTTCAGAGCTCAAAAGGAGCTGTTTCATAGTTGTTATCCAGCAGTTGTGCCACAATACTGACAGGTAGCCATCTTTCCATTTTTGAGTGCATTAGCTTGCTCAGGATTGAATTTTGATCCACATAAGGGACAGAGCCAAATTCTAATCTCATCTTTGGTGTCTAAGAGGGGAACCTCTGCACCAATTTGATTCAATGCCTTCTCAACCCATGATACAAAGGACATCTGATTGGATTCACGAAATGCACGTAATGCATCCTGATAGGCGTCTTTTGCTTCATCCACACGACCCAACCCTCTCTTGGCATTTCCTAGACCAAAGGCATTCCATGCTGTGTACCACTTGTCTGAGATGCTCTTTGCAAATCCAAGACCTTTTTGGAATTGCACTAATGCAGAAGGGTAGTCCATTCGATGCATTGAAACTTGACCAAGCCCCCAAGATGCTGCGGCTTGGAACCAGCTATTTGATAGTTTCACGCCCTCTTCCAATAATTCGAGGTATAGCTTCTCAGCTTTTTTCAAGTCATGCATATTGAGTGTACAATCACCCATCACACGAAGGGCTTCAACTGCTCTATCAATACGACCTTCTTTTTGGAATTGTTTTCTGGCCTTTTCAGCTTCCTTCAATCCTTTTTTAAAATCAGAGATTTGATGTGAGCGAATTGCTTCTTGTAGGTGTTCTTCAGGACTTGGGGACATAAGAAGAGGAAACAAAAACCTAGATATCAAGTCATTGGTCAGATTGTTTCATCTCGCTCGAAGTAGACCATCTTACTATTCCAACACCGATGAGGGCAATACTGCCAGCAATTAAAGCTATCAAGGCGGGAGGCTCGCCTAATACATAGTCACCGATGATACTTACAAACGGAACAAGAAATAAGAAAGATGATGCCTTAGGCGCTCCTAGGATCTCAATTGCTGTGAAATAGAGTACATATGCCAGTCCAGAAGCCAGTATACCCGAGAATAGAATGCCGATAATAGACCAAAGGTCTAAGACAAGAATAAAGGGAGTTCCATCCAGCGCAAGAAGAAGGATGAAGGGGATGATCATAAGCGAAGAACTCACATGTTTTACGGTCATAACGATATACCTGTTGGCACCTTCAAGATAATGAAGAGAGATAGTATAGGAACCCCAAGCAATCATTGCTATGAGTGCAAGTATGACACCTATCTCAAAACCCGGAGAAAATATAATGGAGTTCCAAAGAAAGATCAATCCACCTATTAAACCAAGAACGAACCCAACTGCTTTCCCAATTGTAAAACTTTCCTTCAGATATTTTATTCCATAGAGAAGAACGAAGATAGGGCACAGATTCACAATAATCGAAGTGGTCCCTGAACTCACGAACTCTGCACTCATGTGGGAAGCCATCACAAAGATAGCGGAGAAGAAGGCGCTTAGAAGTAGTATAATCTTGTATGGTCGCACTTCTTCTATAATCGTAGAAAATCCATCTCTACGAAAGGCAAGTACGAAGAGCATGGTAATGGCTCCAAGAGAGTACCTAAAGAACCCAAAGAAAATGCCAGACACACGAACCGGTTCAATGCCCGAGAGGAATCGTGATACAACAAAGTTCATCCCCCATAAGACTATGATTGTAGCCAACAAGAGGTAAGGTCGCTTGGATGACATTAATACGAAGTTTGGAGGCTCCTACTTAGAATTAGTGGTAGAGACAATCTATCACTTATGAAATGTAAGAACGATGTCATTAGAGTGGGGAACTACTCTCAAGTAGGGACTTGCAACCTTTGAGGCTCGTTCGACAATACTTGCTCCATAGGCTTTCATCATCGGTAAGGGAATACTTGATGGAACATAGAACTCGAATTCATCTGGCAACTCCTCCAGATTCACTTCAATCTGATGCTGATTAGCAGATGACCCGATTTCGACATGAACTGGACCTAACGATGTAAGGAGTGCATCAATTATGAGGGGCCTCTTTGCAGTAAACCATTCGTCTGGAATTCCTTGGAGAAGTATGAGATTTGATCCCTCTTCAACTAGGATCATATCACGTAAGAGAAGGATTAGGTCTGTCGCAGCAATGACACTTGCGCCAATGCCTTCATCACCTCCAAAACTTCGAATGTTCACAAATTCTGGAAGTAGATAGTCCTCTGTCAAGAAATCGATTACTCGCATAAGAAGAGGTTCAACCTTCTCACGTTGTTTAGTTGCTGCATAATAATGTGCTAATCGGAGAGCTAAATGACTGGAGTATTGTTCTCTTGGTCGGAAAATTTTCCATAGATTGTGAACAACTCTGCGGTCAGTTATCTTCTTACGAAGTGTATCTAAGAGATTATAATCTATTCTAGAAACACGGAGTAATGGCACTGTAGAGAGAAGTTCGAGTAACTCATCTTCAATCGTGTGCATTGCAGGATCGTCAGGTTTTAGCCACCTAGCACCTATTATGTCTCGAATACCTTCTGCAACAGACACTTGAAGTTCATCAAGGGTCTTTTCTACTTTCTGAAATAACTCAACATCTTGTGTGTGTGTGAGGTGTTTCTGGACTGATTCTAATGCTGCAAAATCCCAGAGTGTCTGAATTAGGTTCGTAACCATGGACTCATTCATGATGATGTAGCTCTGCAATAGTTCATCATCATTGCTGGATGAAGTGTGTCGTATAGACTCCAATACTCCAA
>SDOA01000136.1 GCA_004524595.1 Candidatus Thorarchaeota archaeon
ACTATCTACTTGATTTCTTGGCCTAGTCATCTCTATCATACACAGAAAGATGTGCCGGAATTTCTTGATTTTGAATCAATTGGAGTGTATGCGGATTACGCCCTCCGTTCTATCATTGAATTCTCTAATAATGAGCTGCTGTCAATTGATGTAATGACTCTTCTTGAATCAATCAACGAGAGAGTCAATGAATTCAGAGAGATTGAGGAGAATCTTTTTAGGCTTCAAGAAGTATCTGATTTGGTAATACGAATTCTCGAATTTAAAACACCACTAGAACGGTTCTTACAGAGTTCACTTGAAAATAAGAACAATAACAACACAGCAAAATTGAATGAATTCTTACTCACGACTGCAATGAAAATAAACAGGACAATTGGGGTTGTTGGGGGAGTACATGAGGCTAGATACCTGTCATGTCTAGAGTTGATTAAAGAATATATCACAATCAACGCATTCCTCACAAAAATAGAAGCAGAACCTTTCATGAAAATTCATCCCAGAACTCTTGCTAGCTTACGACTATTTGATGATGGTCGAAATAAGTTGGTAGATGTAATCAGTGTCATTATGGACTTGAGAAAAGAGTGCAACAGACTCGTCGTCCAGATAAATGAGGAGATCAATCTCATGATTCATTATCTGAAAGAGATTCAGGAAAAAATCGAGGTGTTGTTGACCTAAACATTAGAAAAAGGTGCAAAGAATGAATAACAAAAATAATGAAGAAACAGTCTTCAACTGGATTAGTGATAATCAAAATGAACTAGTTAGTCTCTTGCAGGATTTGATAAGAATTCCAAGCGTTTCTGGAGAGGAATTAGCCGTGCAGAATCGGCTTTACAAGGAATTAGAAACCATGGACCTAAATCCAGAGATGGTCTACCCGGATGAAAAGAAGCTTCGCGAGCATAAAGACTTCTTTGAGACCACATCTTTTGTAAAATATGGATATGAACACCGGCCAAATGTCTGCGGACTGCTGAAAGGCACTGGGGGAGGTCGTTCCTTGTGCCTCAGTGGTCATGTTGATGTCGTATCACCGGAGCCACTGAATCAATGGACAAGAGGTCCCTGGTCTGGTGATATTGTTGATGGCAAGGTAGTTGGACGAGGGTCTGGGGACATGAAAGGCGGAGTTGCTGCAATGATTTTCGCTGTGAAAGCAATTCAAAAGTGCGGGATCAAGCTCAAGGGAGATGTGCAAGTCGAGACCACTATTGAGGAGGAGGACGGTGGAATTGGAGGAGTGCTCTATTTGCGACTTGTAAGACCGAAGGTAGATGGAGCTTTAATTCCAGAGCCATCTCGCAATCACTCTATAAGTCTGGCAAGTGCAGGAGTCATGTACTTCAGAGCCACGACTCCAGGAATTCCTGCTCATGCGTCAACTGCTCATTTTGGAGTCAATGCAATTCATAATATGATGCTTGTGGTTGCTGAACTTGAGAAACTCCACAAAGATAGACAGGCTCGGATTAGATATCCCACTGCAGAATTGGATCCAAAAATGAAAGGAAGAGCTACCACAATCAATATTGGTGTTATTAGAGCAGGAGATTGGCCTTCCACAGTGCCAGGATTCTGCGATATTGAGTGTAGGATTGGATTCCCTCCGGGAGAGACACGAGAACAAGTAATGGCTGAAGTTGAAGCAGCAGTTAGGAAGGCAGCAGATAATGATGAATGGTTAGGTGAGAAATTGCCTAAGGTCACGTGGATTGGCTGGAAAGGAAGACCTCATGAAATAGAGGAGTCCAATCCTTTTGTTCAACAAGTGAAAGAATCTGTAAAGAAGGTGTTTGGAAAAGATCCCCCATTCACAGGAGGCGCCGCTGGCCTTGACACAAGGTTCTTTGTCCATCAGGGGATTCCTGCTGTCACTTGTGGACCTGAAACAGAGAGGACTCATTCGTATGATGAAACAGTAGACATTGAGTCACTTGTCAGAAATGCTCAAATTATCGCATCAACAATGATTGATTGGTGTGGTGAATGAAGAATGGAATGGAAAAATGGAACTAAATGTGCTGTTTGTTTAACCTTTGATTTTGATGCAGACTCAAACTGGCGCAATGCCCTACGTCGGCAGAAAATCGAGAGAGAATGTCCAGTGGTCCTGTCGTTGGGTGAGTACGCTCCAAGAGCCGCTCTACCACGAATACTTAGACTTTTGAAAAAATACAACATCAAAGCAGGATTCTTTGTTCCTGGCGAAGTCGCAGACAGATTCACAGAATCGGTCAGAGATATTCATAGTCAGGGACACGAGATCGCACATCACGGATATTCACACACAAATCCTGCTGTCTTGAGTATTGAGGACGAGAGAGAGGAACTTAGGCGTGGTGCTGAGGCATTAGAGCGAATTATTCACTACAGACCTGTGGGGTATCGTGCGCCGGGAGCTGATATGAGCCCAAACACCTACTCTCTCCTCTTCGAAAATGGTCTCTTCTATGATAGCACAATGATGAATGATGATCTTCCATACATTGTGACAAAGGACGACATGAAAATTGTAGAGTTACCCATGCGTTGGGCTCTGGATGATTGGGTTCATTTTGGCTTCAATATGTACCCAAACCTACCATACTCAAGCGGCATAAGTAGCCAGGAAAAAGTCTTCGAAATCTGGTCAGCTGAATTCGAAGCACTCTATGATGAAGGTTTATACTTCATGTTGACAATGCATCCTCAGATTATTGGACAGCCATCAAGAGCCAGTATGCTTGAAAGGTTAATTTCACTAATGAAATCGAAACCTGATGTGTGGTTTGCAACACCAAGAGAAGTTGCTGAGTTTTGGCTTGAACATAAAGGAGATTGATTACGTGAAAACGCTAGATGGTAAGGTTGTAGTTATCACTGGAGTAGCAGGCGGAATTGGAAGTGTAACAGCCATTCTCTTTGCTAAAGAAGGAGCAAGAATTGTAGGTTCTGATATTGATGAAGAAGGCGGCAACACGATAGCAGCAGAGATTAGAGCATCAGGCGGTAGCATGACATTTGTCAAGGCTAACATCTCCAAAGAGGAAGATATCAAAGGAATTTTCAAAATTGCACACCAATTTGGAGGAGTTGATATTCTATTCAACAATGCAGGGATTGAAGGAACTCTAAGTCTGCTGGACACTTCCGAAAATGATTGGAACAACTGTATCGATGTAAATCTGAAGTCTGTATTTTTCTGTTCGAAATACGCAATCCCGCAAATGAAAGAAAAGAAAAAAGGTGTGATCATTAACAGCTCGTCTGTTGCTGGTCTTCAAGGTTCTTTTTCACCATCATATTCTGCAGCGAAAGGTGGAGTCGTTGCACTTACTAAAGCCTTAGCTTCCGATTTTGGTGAGCATAATATCCGAGTCAATTGCATCTGTCCAGGGGCTATCGAATCACCCATGCTGGAAAGGGTAACAGCTCGACAAGGTGACAGAAAAGAGATTCGTGCGAAACGAATGATGAACTATCCTCTCGGTCGGTTCGGTTATCCCGAAGAGGTGGCGAAGGTTGCATTGTTTTTAGCCTCTGATGAATCATCATTTATCACCGGACAAGCAATTGTAATCGATGGTGGTTTTACAACAAGATAGCATTAGTCATTGCACAAATTACTGATGCTTGACGATTTTAATTTCAGGTGCCTAGTGAAAAGTTGCTCGTTTTGTTTTCATCTTAAGAGAATAGTCAATTATCAGACTGTTCATTAATATCTGCCCATACTTTTGTGGTTTCAAGTATTAGAAAGAATGTTGCTTTTAGTGTAGGAATTACGATTGTATTTGTGACATACCTTGTCTTTATTTGCATGTATTGATATATGACAAACTATGAAGATTGGAGTACTTACGAGTGGCGGCGATGCTCCAGCAATGAACGCTGCCATACGCTCAATAACGCGTATTGGAATTCATAGACACTGCGAGATTCATGGGATATTCGGTGGTTTTCAAGGAATTCTCAATGAACAGATACATGAGTTGAATTCTAGATCTGTTTCGAGAATCTTGCATAGAGGTGGGACGTTCCTGACGACTGGAAGATCAGAGGAATTTATGACTGAAAAAGGACAAAAGAAGGCCGCTAAAATCCTGACATACCGTGGTTTTGACGCCTTAATTGCGATTGGAGGAGATGGTACAATGCGCGGATTAGCGGCACTCAGTCAATATTGGAAGGGTAAATTGATTGGTCTCCCCGGTACTATTGATAACGATCTCTATGGTACAGATTACACCATAGGTTTTGATACAGCAGTGAATAACGCACTTGAGGCCCTTGATAAGATTCGTGACACCGCAGAAGCTTTTTCCCGTACCTTCCTCGTTGAGGTTATGGGCCGCCATGCAGGATTTATTGCATTTCATGTAGGCTTTGCAACTGGCGCATCAGCAATTCTGATGCCTGAAACCACGACAACAATAGATGAACTTGCTCAGAGTATTATTGCTGCAAAAGAGAGAGCAAAGTCAAGTGTCTTGGTTGTAGTAGCTGAAGGTGATGAGTTAGGAAATGCTGATACTATAGCAAAAGCGTTATCTAAAAAGATAAACGAAAAATGTAGAGTATCAGTTCTCGGATATATACAAAGAGGAGGAAATCCTACCCATTTCGATAGAATTTTAGCTACTCGTCTTGGTGCATATGCAGTAGAATGCTTATTGAATGGTCAAGATGGAGGTCTGGTGGGAGAAGTCAATGGCAAGCTCCTATTGACACCATTTGAGGAAACTTGGACCAAAAAGAAACCCATCGATCAATGGATGCTAGGACTTCTCGATGAATTATCGAGCTGATTGAATTATTTAATATCTAACTCATAAAGAAATCATCTCTCGGTAAACTAATACGGTAGGAATGTAAAGGATAACAAGGCGATTCCTTTGGTGTTCAAGTATTTAGCCGACTATCATCTGTGGGCGGGATGGAAAATGAGGGAAGTTCTCAAAGAGCTTGATACTGACACTTTTACAAAGGAGGTAGCTGGAAAGAGCCCAAAGGATATTGTTCAACACATTGTTTTAGCCTTAGAAACCTGTTTCTTCTATGTCCAAGATGAGAGAGATGAAAGTGTCTTCGAGCGTGTTAGAAGGTTACCAAGACAAGAATTATTGAAACGTTGGGAAATATTGGATACTCGATTGAGTCAAGCAATTGGAGAAATACCGCAAGGCAAAATACCCGTCACTCACATTCAAGAAGAGCCATTTGAGATCGATGTCTTCGATTTCTTTCTCCAATATCTAATTCATACTACACATCATCGAGGACAACTTGCCATGGTCTTGAGTGAACTTGGTTACGATGTACCAGGTACAGATTATCTTATGTTCTTTGGAGAGAACCTGTAAATTTTCCACATCTTCACCATTAGATATCGAGTATTTATTTAAAACCAATCTCATCATCAAATATGTTGCGAGAGGAACGTTACCTTGGTCGAATGCGATAGTTGTGGAGCTAGTGTTGATTTTGGTGATTCTCATTGTCCATACTGTGGACAGCAATTGAAACAAAAAACAAGTACTATCAGACCCTCAAGTGGACAAAGCAGCACATATTCTTTTGATAGAGAAACTGGAACCATTCATTTTGGAGATGGTGAAGCAGGTGCTAAAATGACATCTGGAAGAGATAACGTAGCTGCATCATACAGAGGAGGAAGTGGAGATCAAGGGAACTTGGTATGTCCTAATTGTAGACATCGCCACAAGAAACCTACTCCTAAATGTGAAAAATGTGGCACATCGCTTCTTCGTGCAACAAGGATGAAACGTTGAGTTTTAAATAATTTCACAAACACGTTAGAAAACATCAAGTCAAGTCTATATTATTAGATATCCATTCCTTTTTAATTCAAAATTGAACATGCATTTCTACAATATCTTTTCCCAATAATGAATATTTGACCGAGAGAACCCAAGAGAATCATAGAGTTTAGTTGCAGCCTGTGTATTTGCAGCTCCAATGATTGTCACTGATTGCGGGCTATATTTTTGTAATCTGTAAAGTCCTTCACAACATATTGCTTTTGCAAGCCCTTTTTGCCTATGATTAGGATGGACACCTACTGGTTCTAATTCAGCAAATCTACTAACAGGGTCTATGCGAACAGTTGTAAATGCTGCAAATGTCCCATCCGGTGCCACAATGACAATGTCAAGCTCTTTATTGTAGAACTCAGCTTCGCTATACACCTTAGCAAGATGTGGAGTCATATTCATACAGTGGTTGAACACGGAACTGATCACAGAGCGATATTCTTCAAAATCCTTCTCAATATCAACATCCCTAATAGTATAATTCTTTGGTAGCTCTACTTTTGGAATAGGTAGGTCAACGGGACGAATTCGTTCATGTGCCATGGGTCCTCTGTCCGTATAACCTAGCTTGCGAAGGAGTTCTTGACGATGGTGGTCCCACTCACTGACACTGAAGATAAGTAGCTTCTTATCTCTGTTTTTTTGGATTTCCTGAATCTGTTCTTCGAGCCAAAGCACAAGTTTCCTCTCAAGATGACGGTACTCTGGATGAATGAGGATACGACATTCACCATTAGGTTTAGATATTGTCACGGCAATTATTTTTGAATCAGATGATTGCTTTTCATTATCTTCCCATATTTTGACCTGCTCATCTTCGTCATCTTCATACTCTGTCCCGCAAGGACCTCGCCACATATTTTCAAACATTGACGGAATCCAATTCATGTATGTCCTCGTGAGATTATATGTTTCAATCAAGAACTCTCTGACTCTATCAAAGTCTTCTCTGTGATAGAATGAGTGCATTGTTATTGCCATCGTTGGTTCGGTGCATTGACAATTAGAATAAAATATGAGTATTCTGAAGCACGCAAGATAAATCCTCATTTAGTTTTGGTGAATTGAATGGCTTCAAAGAAATTAGAAGGAATCAAGGCCATTATCTTTGACCTTGGAGACACGTTGTATACCCTACCCTACTCAGTTGAAGAGTATCATATGAAATTCTTAAGGAACATCTTTGGGGATGATTTTACAATATCATCTAGAGACCTTAATCAGGCTCACGATGCAGCTGAGATTGCTCTCTCTAAAATAATTGATGATAATGCTACAGGCCCAGCTTATTCTCTATCAACTGAGGAATGGGTATATTTTGACTGTGTTCTCCTTGAAAATCTAGGAATAAAAGATGATATAGAGAAAGCATCAAAGCAGTATCAAAAGCTTTGGGACGAATTATTAAAGAGTCAACCTAATGTTCTGCGAGCTGGCGCAAAGGAAGTGCTTGAAGAACTGGCTTCACGTGGATATAAATTGGGTGTCGCAACGAATTGGGCTGAAGACCCTCATGATCTTCTTACCTCATCAGGAATTCGCCATCTCTTTCAGAGTTTGCAATGGACACTTGTCAAAGGATATAGCAAACCTTCACCATATATGTTGATTATGAATGCTCATGAAATGGGTATCAATCCATATAATTGTGCATTCGTTGGAAATAAGATCAATTTAGATGTAGAGGCAGCTAGAAGAGCAGGAATGGCACCTATACTGTTAGCTAAATCGGGTGCTTCTACTCCAATAAATGATACTGATTACTTGGTCATTACTGACCTGAAGGATTTACTCGAATACCTGTGATTATAGTAATCTAAATTTCAAGTTCACTGATAAGAAAGATTTTGTGCTTGATTTGGAAGAGTTTGGAAAAAAATAGAAGCTCAGCCCTTATTGGGCTGAGAATTCATTCTAGCGTTTTTTATAGACAAAGAAATAGAGAATAAACAATACTCCGATAACAACAAGCACAACTGCAATTGCTATTGTACCCAGTAAATAACCATCACCAGGTTGAATAGTTGTAGTTGTTGTGGTTGTTGTAGTTGTTGTCGTGATGCTTGCAGGACCAACAGTGAAGATGAAGTATTCCGACCCATTCATTGCTGTGCTAGAATAACCAAATGAGTCAATTGCAGAAACGAAGTATTCTATTGTCGAGTTTCCTGGCAAATCAGCAATTGTTGTTTGGTACACATCATCTGATACATAGTTCATGTCTATATCATTCCATGTTCCACCGTTTATTCTATAGCTGATCCATGCATTGTCAAGTGTTGCGTCAATCACAGTTGCAGAGATTACAACAGAACCTCCTGCTGATGGTTCAGATGGTGAATGTTCTACATTCGTAATAGACGGTTCGACATCGTAATAGAGGTAGACATCATCAAAGAAAACAGTCAGCTTGCTATCAGTACTGGCCTCAGCTGTGAGACTGATGTATCTTAGAACAGACCCGATGCTCCCATAAAGGTCTTCATAGTCATGTATTATATCTAATTGAAAATTCAACCATTCTCCAGTGACAATATTCTCTTGAAGGAGAATGAAACTTCCGCCTTCTTCTCCCATTTGTGATTCAAAGTCACTTGTAGAATTCACAACCACATATGCAAATGAAAACTCATCGAATTCTATTTCAAAGAATACGTAGTCTTGTGAGGACTGATTGAACGACTCAATATAGACATTGAAGTCAAGAATAAGTTCAGTACTCTCATCTACAGGGATTTTGATTGATTGATAGTCATCATAGCTGTTTCCGTCGAAGAGTGTCAGATTTGCTGCTTTATTTCCATTGCATGCAAAATCAGTTACCGTCAGTTTATCAGAAGCTGATGGTACATCCCAGCCTTGGATTCGAGTTCCAATATCATTCTGATGCTCATAGTCCATATCATTAAGAATTGAAGTTACAAATTCAACATCATCAATTAGGACTGAAAGCCTACTGTTATCTTCCATACTTCTCACTTGGAATTCAATCTCGTCAATCCAGAGGTTTTCAGTCGTGTGCTCGGTGTTGAAATCTTCCCAGATATTTCGGTCAAAGAAATTCCACGTGTCTGTCACATTGAAATCAGTCACTGCAAATTTCAAATCTTCGCCACTGATCAACATAGGCAGTTGGCCTGAACCTCCTACGCAGAGATAGTAATAGATACCAAATTCGTGAGTTGTATTAGCTGCTACTACAAGAATACGTGCATAGCTAAAAGTTGTGGGATTCTGCCACTCATTGATTCGCCACCAGAAAGATAGCTGTCCTTGATTCGATTCTGTAAGTAATTTTCGAGGCTCCACACTTGCATAAGCATTAGCGTCAGCAAGATTTGTCATTACAGTCATATTCATACTCCATTCCCCTTCATGGGCAAGTGAAGACTGTGAGATATCTGCAGGGTCTGTTGTAGACTGGTAGTACCATCCACCTCCACCCTCAAAATTGCCATTCTTAACAGAACCTCCAATTAATATGTTGGTGCTATTAACGAGGTTAACATCATCCATAAAGACACGGGTGTAAGAATTCGTGTAACTGCCAACATACCACTCTATGACTTGAAATTGAGCAGGGTAGCTAGCAAAAGCATCAATATAATCACTGGTCAGATTTCTGTGTAAATGATTCCATGTTTTAATAGTGCTATCAATGAAGAAATATGCATAGCTTCCGTTGACTACTCCGGTCTGGTCACACCCAATAAAATAGTACATGTATCTATTACTCATTCTTACTATCATGAGATAATAATCAGAGTCAATCGGATTTCCGATTTCATCGATATAATAGTCAAAATCAAGTGTTGTATTGAGTGGATTATTCCAATATATCCATGATTGTTGGGTCAGTCTGACCTCTACGACATGAGAAGGATCTAAGGCTCGACCATGCATTCCAACAGATTTAGTACCCTCAAAGACAGTAGTCGTTTCAGTCCACACTCGCCTTTCGACTGACCTTTGCGTATAGAGTTCTTTAGGATTATATGGATTGTACCAATCTTCTAATCCTCTGTTAGGGAAGACATTATCTTCCCAAGTAACTCTTCCCAAATCAGT
>SDOA01000032.1 GCA_004524595.1 Candidatus Thorarchaeota archaeon
AAAAGATGAACCTGCAAGACGGCCCTCCGCCCATATTGTATATTCTTCTCCAGAAATCCTCTGGAGCCTCTAAGCATTGAACAAGACCATATCCTGCATCTTCAGCAGTGATCATCTCTATATGTTGATCAATTGGTTGGTGAAACATGATGGGATCCATCAGACTCATTGCATCAGGGATAGCTATGTAGGTCTGCCTAATAGATACCCAATATTTCAGACCAGACTCTATAATTGCTCGTTCAGCTCGAATCTTTGTTGTGGCATAAAAATCATAAACACTAGGTTTTAGAGGGTCTCCCGTTCGTACCCAGTAGATTGGAGCAAGCCTGTCACCATAAATTGCAACCGATGAGATATACACAAGTCTAATCCGTTCAGCACCGTTATCCTGTGCTTTGATTGCCTTAATGATATTCTCAGTTCCTCCGACATTTATCTTCTCTGCTAACTCTGGATTATGATCAGCTGCAGGAGCGATGAAAGCTGCTGGATGAAGTACATAATCTACTCCGTGTACAGCTTCTAAAACATCTGCATAGTTAGTAAGATCTCCCCACACAATTTTGAGACCTTTGTTTTCAATGACACTTCTTTTACCATTTGAAATACAATCATTTGGAATATGCTGACTGAATGTTTTCTTGTTTTCAGCTGACGGTCTAAGTATTAGTACAATTTCATAATTAGACTTTCTTCGAATCAATTCCTTGAAGGCTTCTCCGCCCATTGAACCTGAGGCGCCAGTTAACAATACTCGAGTTCTTGACATTTCAATTTTTGAGAGATAAAACGGCTTAATAATGCTTCATCGAGTGACGTAAATAGCAATTATGATATACAGGTTTCATAATAGACGATAACTGAATCTATCCTCCTGTAAAAGCTTGTTTAGGCAACGAAGTTTTACACAGATGTTACAATTAATTGTAAGGTCGGGAGACGTGGCTACCATAGTGTTGTCCGCCCAGGAGACAGCACTGGGAATGACTCTGTGAAGACTCTCTCATATCAAATCACCCTCGTATTCAGATCTTTGTACAGGACTATATACGGTCCACCAGATTCTCTCAAAAAGCCATCTTGAAGATATCCGCCTTTGCTAGAGTTCTATACAGCTAATGTCTACCCTTTTTTCTCTTTCTCGTAAGGTTTAGCAATTGCCTTTGGCGGTACAGATTTCCTAACCAGTCCAAGAGCAATAACGACCAATACGAATGGTAGCATCGCAATGAAATTAGAGAATGGAAGCAATACAGGGAAGTATATTTGGATAAAATAGTTTAATCCGTCCAAGAAACCAAAGAACAATCCTGCACTCAAAACACCTGTGGGAGTCCAATTTCCGAAAATCATCGCTGCAAGGGCAATGAAACCTCTTCCAGAAGTCATTTCTTTAGCAAAAGCAGAACCAAAGCCTATCGATAGATAAGCTCCACCCAATCCTGCTAAGCAACCACTTATGATGACACCTATAACTCGTATCCATTCTACACTAACACCTGCAGAATCCAGTGTACTAGGATCTTCGCCAGCAGCACGTAGACGTAGACCGAATGGTGTGTAATAGAGTATGTACCAGCTGATTGCAGTAATTACGAACATGAATATCACAATTGGTGATATCACACTGAAAGCAGGCCCGAAAAATGGGTTATTCTGAATGGACGGAATTACAATATCCGGAATTGTGTCTTTTATTAAGTCGCCCCTTCCTTTTCGATGCCAAACAAGTTCAAGCATTAATGTTGTGAAACCAGTACCGAAGAGAATCACTCCCGTGCCACTAACAATATGATTTCCTTTATATTTCACACAAACAACACCATGCACAGCTGCAAGTAGTCCTCCTGCTGCGACAGCGCCAATGATGCCAATCCAAGGATTCTCTGTATAATAAGTCACTGCTGCACCAGTGAATGCGCCCATGAGCATTATACCTTCAAGCCCGATGTTCACGACACCACCACGCTCGCTAAACATGCCACCAAGACCAGCAAGAACAAGAGGAGTGGCCATTTGCATTGTAATTGAGACCAGCCATCCTGCAATTCTCTGTTGTTGAATTGGCATTGAAAGTATCGCAGTGATTCCAATGACAATCGTGGCTAAAATTGCTAGTCGACGGAAGAGATTACGTTGATTCATTGAACCTCGTCCTCCTTCGTAATACTTTTAGTGAGTATGTTCATGACCACCCAAAAGATAAACGCGAGGAGTGCCATGATAACCGAAGTGAGTTCTACTCCACCACCACCTACTAAGAAAGCAATTGCAGCCTCTAACCATCCAACTGCAATTATTAGGAGAAGATCTGAACTACGTGGGTCTCGTGAATACTCTGTAATAAAGACCAATACACCTGTAACAGCTACTAAGAATAATATCAGACCAGAGATTATAATCCCTGGAGTTAGTGTGGGACTGTTCAATACACTTCGAGCTGTTCCAAGAGCGAGTAACACTGAGACTAATCCGAAGAAAGCAACTAACAATCTTGGCAGCGTTTCTATTGGTTTTTGAGTAACATCTTCTTTGTTTGCATTTGTATGGTCCATTAACCATTGAATAATTCTTGGAGCAGCTATAAAAAGAACAACAAGGCCTTGAATTACTTTGACCATTTCAATTGGGACATGTGCAATCGCATGCATTGTATTGCCGCCAGCTTTTAATGCTCCAAAAAATATCGCACCAGCAAGAACACCCCATGGGTTGTTGTTTCCTAGTACAGCAACTGTTATTCCATCCCATCCTAAACCTGCACTCCAATTGGCAGTGAATCTGTCATAAGTCCCCAAGATTTCTGTTGAACCAGCAAGTCCGGAAAGTCCTCCACTAATTCCAAGTGCAATGGCTACTTTCTTTTTGCTATCAATTCCAGCATACTCAGCAGCTTCAATATTGTGACCAACAGCTCGCATTTCATATCCAAGAACTGTGTTATTTATCAAATAGTGAACACCAATAACGGCCATAAGTGCAATAATAAATCCAAAGTGAAGATAGTATCCAAATATATTAGGAAGCAATGCTGTATCATAGAATTTAGGTGTCCGAGGAACCCAACTTCCATCCCAAAATGGTCCGTTAGATCCCACTAACCAACTAGTAAATAGAATTGCAGTATAACTTAGCATCATTGTTGTAACAACTTCATGTGCTCCTCTGTAGGCCTTGAGTAATCCTGGCACGAAGCCCCAGAGCCCACCAACTAGTACACCAAACGCAAGACTCAGAAGAGGATGAAGTAGTACTGGTAATGAAAAAAGAAACGCGACGAGGGCTGATGCCATCGCACCCATATATAGTTGACCTTCTGCACCGATATTAAAGAGACCACATCTGAAGGCTAGAGCAACTGAAAGGCCTGTCAATATAAGCGGTGATGCATACCAGAAAACTTGATCAATTTGGCTAAATGCACCAATTGCAAGCCAGAGAAATGCTGTACCTGGATCATATCCTCCTAATAGCATGATCAAAGCAGCTACTACTAACGCTAGAATTATTGAACCAAATGACCAATAGAATTGATTAATGAACTCCTTACTTTTTATTTTAGATATGATACCATTAATGAACTCCTCTATCTTCGATGTATTATCTGAAGTAACATACATATCAGTATCTTGAACTGGGATTTCTCTTGGTTCACTCATGATATAACAACTCCTTCTTCAGAAGGCTCGTCGTTATGGCCAGCCATCAATAGACCAAGTTCTGTTGGTGTAGCTTCTCCAGGAGCCTTGACCGCAACAATTTGCCCATCATAAATGATGCCAATTCTGTCAGCGAGATTCTTAATCTCGTCAAGTTCTGCAGATATCAGTAAGACTGCAACTCCAGCATCTCGCAATGCAATCAAAACTTCGTGGATATACTCCGTCGCTCCAACATCCAATCCTCTCGTCGGTTGAGCAGCAATCACAAGTTTTGGCATTATTGACAACTCTCTTGCCACAACAACTTTCTGCTGGTTTCCACCTGATAGCGTAGATACTAACGCATCAATGCTTTGCAGCTTAATTGAATAATCCTTAACAAGATTCTCTGTGATTGAGTCTATAGCATCTAATTGGAGTATAGCTGTGAAAGGACCACCTGCGAAGGGTGCTTTATAATGACTACCAAGAGCAATATTCTCCTTTATGGTGAAAGGCAATATAATGCCCATTTTCTGTCGATCTTCAGGTATATGACTAACACCTGTTTCTCTAACGAATCGTGCTTTTTTACCTGTGGTTTCTACATTTTCAATCATGATTCTTCCAGATGTCGGTTTCCTGAGACCTACTATTGCCTCTATTAGTTCAGTCTGACCATTTCCTTGAACACCTGCAATTCCAAAAATTTCTCCTGCCCGTACTTCTAAATTGACTCCTTTTACCTTCTCAAGCTTCCTATTATCAAAGACATGAAGATCTTCAACTGAAAGAACAACATCTTCTGGGACTTTAGGTGCTTTCTCAGTTGTAAAAACAACAGGTCTCCCTACCATCATCTGTGCAAGTTGTTGTGGAGAAGTATCATCGCGGTTAACAACACCAACCAATTCTCCATCTCGTAAGACACATATCCTATCGCAAAGAGCCATTGATTCACGTAGTTTGTGAGTAATAAGGATAATTGTTTTTCCAGCCTTTACAAACTCTTTGAGTGTGACGAAGAGATCATCGACTTCATTTGGTGTCAAGACAGAAGTTGGCTCATCAAGAATAAGGATTTCAGCCTCACGATATAACATCTTAATGATCTCAACCCTCTGTTGAAGCCCTACTGACAAATCGCGTATCTTTGCATTTGGATCCACTGGGAGACCATTCTCATTTCCAATTTCCTTGATTCTTTTAGAAGCTGATTTAAAATCTATAGGAAGAACTGAACCTATGATCTTTCCTCCCGGAATACTCCGAATATCCATTTTCTTGACGATTGGTTCGAGTCCAAGAACAACATTTTCAATTACAGTGAGGACTGGTATAAGTTTGAAGTGTTGATGAACCATGCCAACACCGCGAACAATAGCATCCTGAGGTGAATTCAAATTGACTTCTTCACCGTTAATAACAATCCGACCCAAGTCAGGTTTCAGCAGCCCATAGAGAATGTTCATGAGTGTACTTTTTCCTGCTCCATTCTCTCCGAGGAGACCAATAACCTCACCTTTGCGTATTTTGAGTGTTATTGCTTTATTTGCTTTAACCCCACCAGGAAATGTTTTGGATATTTCGTCGAGTTCTACAACATACTCGATATTCATAATTATAACCTCTAAAATTGAAAACTAATAATAATGGATACAACATAGAACTGCATTTCGAAAAGGAATGCAATTCGTGCTATTTAATAATATGGTAATGAGAATTAGAGAAAAAGAAGATGAAGAGGGGCGAACCCCTCTCGACATATTATGTCCAGTAAATTGCAGATGGAACTGTTATATTTCCATTAACAATGAGTGCTTTGAAGGCATTAACTGCGGTTATGATTGCTGAATCCAATGTCAGTAGATCAGTATTTATTTCATAATCAACACCATTGTTTGCTAGATTGAAGGCATACAGAAGGTCATATCCAGTCTTCCAAGTACCATCTACTACCCAGTCCTCAATAATAGTGTAGACAGCAACATCAACTCGTTTTAACATTGAAGTAAGGCAATGTGTCGGAGGCTCAGGATTCAATGGATCTGCTGTTCCATAGTACATTTGAGGTGAATCAACACCAATGACCCACAAAGGAATATCAGAAGTAGCGTTCTTGCTCTTTACGCTATCAAAAACTCCAAGACCAGCTCGACCAGCTGCTGCAAAGATAATATCTGCACCAGCATCATACATTCCGTCAGCTAAAGTTTGACCTGCAGTAGTGTCAACCCAATCGTTGGTATAGGCAATCGTAACGTTAGCTAATATGTTGGCAGTACCATTTAACATTGGATTGGTGTAACCCGCACCAAATACGTAACCAGCAGCGAATTTGTTAATCAATGGAATATCAAGACCACCGACAAATCCGATTTTGTCAGTAGTGGTTGTAAGACCAGCAATCGCTCCAACAAGTGCAGAGCCTTCGTGTTCATCGAAGAGCAGCGATGCTACGTTAGGATAAACAATTGGGTCAATAAACATGTCAATGATTGCAAATTTTTGAGTTGGTGTTTCATTAGCAACAGTTTGCAATGCAAGCTCTTGGTCGAATCCAATAGCAATAATCAAATCATAGGGTTCAATATATTGGGGATGTTGCGCAAATCCTCTGAGGAATCCCTCATAGTCTGATATCGCTGTGGGTTCAGCAAAGGTATATGATATACCGAATTCAGCTTTAGCATCATCTAAACCTTGTTTACAGCCGTCATTGAATGATTTGTCACCAAGACCTCCTGTAGCAAAAACAACTGCTACGTCATGTGGATTGGTCTGTGGGCCGAAGGGGTTGAACATAATAACGTACGCCCCAGCACCACCAATAACAATAATCACAATAACAATGGCGGCCAATGTTCCTTTACTTACCATTATTTTATCTCCTTGAAATAGCTCAAATTATGAATTTGGCAAAGGTACTTGAATTAACAAGTCCCCAAGGTACTTTATATTAGCATATTCCCCTTATAAAACCCGCTGACTAAATCCAATTAACAATTATACCATTTGTTAATTAGTCATTAAGCACAATATCATTCATCTATCTTTTAAATTATTGTTCTTAAATGAAATAAGTCACATTAGGAGTACCTCAGATGTGGACTCTCTCTGTGACTCCTTGATGAGAGCCTGCACAGTGCCGTAAAGTTATATACCTTCAAAATTTGGTCTTCATGTGAGAAGCAATGGTAGTTGACCACACATCACAGTATTATAGCGACATGAAAGTCAAACTTCATGAAATTATAGCATTAGGCAGAGTCAGCTCTATTGAGATGATCAGCGAGCAAATTGGGGTTGAAGAAGAGATCGTCAGAGAATATCTTCAGGATCTTGTGGAAGAGGGATCAATTGAAGGTTCACTCTCATCTGATGGCACACGCTTCTTTCTTGCGGATGTGAAAGTGTCAATTGCTCCAGTTATTTCGAATGTGGATTATGGTCCTGAAATGAAAGTTGCTGATACTAAATTAGCTAAGATTATTACTCTTTCAGGATTTATCATAATAATCTTGGGAGCAATTATTCGAGGATTTTCATCAATTGATTTTCGTTTTGATAATGTTGGAACAGCACTATTTATGATTGGATTATTCACATTAATTGTCGGCTGGATTCAAATTAGCCGAGCCAATCCTCCATCAAGAATCTGACCATTCAACAGAATACTTCTTGCTGTCATAAGGTCGTAAAGTATGATTGACGGTTTAATTCTAAATAACGTGAAATTTGGGTCATCTCCAACAAAATAGAATGAGAGGAGAGAAGATTCTCCTCTCAACTTACATTTCAAACAAAGGGTATATCATCTTCTAAGAAGATAGTAGCCTCGCCTTTAACTGGTTGCCTTACTTTCAATAAGAGCAATATTGCCACGACAAAAAATAGCAATACTGCAAGCATTGATGTCAAATGTGCCTGCGCAACCAAGGCTGGATTTTGTGTTGGGTTTGCTAGTAAAAGAATTGTTCCATACACAAAAGGTCCAAGAATGGCAGCAAACTTTCCAGTGAGTGCATAGAAACCATACATCTCTGATTTCTTATCTTCAGGTATAAACTGGCCGTACATGGAACGGGCTGTACTTTGTGATGATCCCATTCCGACTCCAGCAATCATTCCTACTGTCCACCAGATGAGAGCGCCCCATGCAACAAACAGGTATGCAACAAGGAGAGCAATTACCCAGATAAACAATGTAATTATCAGGGTCTTCTTGGTACCAATTTTATCTGCAATCCATCCAAAAATAAATGCTCCAGGAATCGCAGCAAGTTGAGTAACTGCAAAGAAAACAAGGGTCATAGTAGTACTGAATTGGTAAACAGCAACTCCAAAAATCGCTGCATAATAGATGACAGTAGTTATTGCATCACTAAAGAGGAAATATGCTAAAAGGAATAATGGTAGTCCTTGATATTTACGGATATTCTTAACTGTATTCCGAACTCTTCTATAACCTAATACTACCAAAGACTGTCCTTCTTCGCCTGCAAATCTTTTTGGCGGCCTGTTCTTTAAAGCCAAAATACTGGGTATTCCAAATATTAGAAAGAATATTGCACTGAAGAAGAATGCATATGTATAAGGTAGATCCACTAAGATTGTAATAAGAGCAATGATGATTGTTGCCATTGCGCCAACATAACCTGCTGCAAATCCATAGCCCCCTATTCTCCCGATATTATCCTCAGTACTTATCTCAGGAAGCCAGGCATTATAGAAAGGAAGTGCTCCTTGAAAACCAACATTTGCAATGATGAAAATAATCCACGCCCAAACCCAAATATCAAGACCTAGAATCGGGGGAAAATTAAACGGAGATAGCTCAGGTCTGGGATCAGGAATTTGCGATTGACGGATTCCCGGGAGAAATATCATGAATGCAGTGAAGGCAATACAGACTGAAGAATAGAACATCAAGAACTTTTTCTTGGTTCCTCCATAATCTGCAATTGCACCAAGGACAGGTGCGGTTAGAGCAACTATCAGCATGGTGATACTACCTGCATAACCCCACATAGCATCACCAAGTGTTTCGTTCCAGACTAGTATTCTGAAGTATAACGGGAATAGAGCAGTAACGATAAGAACAGTAAAGCTGGTATTAGCTAGATCATATAGATACCAGCCAAATCGTTCTTTTCGATCTGTTGGAATCACTTCGACTGTTTCTTCCATGAATTCTCTTCTCCTATTTTAATTAGAAAAGACCTGAAACGTTGACCACACCCGGTATTTAACAATACGGATTGATTTTGACACATCAAAGAAATACACTTCATAGGTAAAGAATAAGAGGCATCGTATTTCTCAAGAGGTATGTCGAAATTAGACTTTGACGTGATTTGGAATGGACGAAAAAGAACTACGGGCTTTCTGTGAAGAATGGCTTGCAGCCTGGACTGGGAATAATCCTGACACATTACTGAGTTACTATGCCAAAGATGCACTCTATTCAGATCCTGCGCATCGCGATGGGCTTCAAGGGCATGAGGCAATTCGCCGATATTTTGTTAAATTACTTGATGTATATAGAGATTGGAAATGGACTCCAATCGAGGTCTTTCCAATCAAATCTGGAGCTATTGTCAAATGGGAATGTCATATTCCATCAGGGCTTGAAACTATACACGAAACAGGTTTAGATATCGTGGAGATCAAGGATGGTAAAATCACACGAAACGAGGTCTACTTTGACCGAACTCGTTTGGTTGCATCTATTGAGAAGAAACGACGTGACCAAAGATTAGTAAATCTATGACACTTTACAATTGTTTGAGCCATTCTTTTACAGCATTATTAAAAGCGCGTGACTGTTCCAACATGACGCTATGGCCTGCACTTTCAATAATTTTTAGTGTTGAATCTTTAATTTGGTCATGAAGATATTGTGAATATTTAATTGGCGTCATCAGATCATCTCGCCCGACTATAATCAAAGTAGGAGTGGCTATCTCTGATACCTGATCCATTATATCAAAATTATCGCAAGCACGAAAATCACGACTGATAATCTCTGGTCTACCCTTTCGCACTTCAACTTTCGAAGCTTCAATCATTTCAGGTGAAGCACCTTCATGAAACATAAAATTACCAACAGCTTGTACATAATTTTCAAAATCGTTCTCTAACATTTCGAATATTGAAGGCATCACTCTTAATTTTGCACCAGTTCCAACAAGGATTATTCCCCTAATCTTTTTTGAATTTTGAAGTGCATATAGTTGAGTCAACATGCCGCCCATTGAATGCCCTGCAAGAATAGGATTACTGTAATCGTTGACTATCTGGTCAATATCCTCTAAGTATGAATTAGTAACATCATATCCCTTTCGATCTGGAGACTTCCCATGCCCATTCAACTCAATTGCTATAACATGAAATTCATCAGTGAGCCCTCGAAGCTGCATTATCCAAGTTGCAGCCGAACCTCCAGCGCCATGAATAAAAATAATAGGTAAAGCTGTTTTGTCCCCTGATTTTTCAACATGAACTTTCATAAGATAAAATGAATTTATGTGACTTAAAGAAATTACTCATTATTTATTCTTTAATATACAGAGGCTAACTTTAAAACATATTACTCAGGTGAATGAGAATCTTGATGAACATCCATAATCGAAATGCATTCCTTCTCTGCTTCATTGGAGGATTGCTTATGATCGTTTCCGGGACAAGTGGCGCAATTACCGTCTTAGATGAACTTACAGAAGCATTATCCGCAGCTTTTGGTTTGTCCTTTGTCTACACTTTCGAATCAGTGATGGGAATCCTTTCAATAGTCACGATTTTCGCAGGTATTGTTACAATCCTTGGAGGGATAGTAATTACTACAACAAGAGTGTGGTTTGGAAGAGTATTACTGATCTCCGGAATTACTGCAGGAGTCATTGGATTGCTCATGTCGTTAGTCCAGGTCGTGATGACAGGAACACTTGCAATGGGAATGATATTACAACTTCAACAATCGATTGGCTGGATTGGAGCTACGATTGCCTTTATTGCGAGAATTATTGCAGAACAAAAACCAATAACTCAATAGTTCATTAGAAGATTCTGAATCATATATCAAAAATAGATACAGATGTTTCTAGGTTTTTTGCAGCCTGAATACACTCTCTAAGAATTCCTTCTTTATCAACATCCATTGGAGCAAACACCGAAACAAACCATACACCCTTTCCTGTGCCACAGATAAGGCTAACAGTACCTTCTGGGTTAATTGCTACCAGACCTTGGTTTGTTGCTAATGCTGTGACGAATGAGAGACTCTTTAGCATAAATTTCTGATATTGACCATTCCAAGCCTGTATTATTGTATTAATTTCGGATTCGATTTCCATGTTGTGACTAGCATATGCAACTTTTCCTTCATATGTAAAAATACTGAAACCGATAATCTCAGAATAATTACTCATTGCAATATCGATTGTTCGTTTGACCCGCATCACCATAGTATAATCAGCGAATCAGGTATTGAGATTGATTTAGATTTTGTGCCGTATCTGATTGTTTTGGGTATTGAAATTATATCTGTCATAGCGATAATAGTAAATGTGAAGAAATTCAGGTAATAATATTATTTACATGATAGAGAAAGTTGATATGATTTTAAAGTATATTTGATATTGAAAAAGGATGACCACTAGAAATCGAAAAGAAAGAAAGTGGAAGAGTTCTAGACCTCCAGTAGGTATTATGCAACAACATCCAGTCATGTTAATTCGTTGGATGACAAGAATGAATAATATTGATAGAAAGAGGAAACGAACCGATAGATTACTCAGAAAAAGCCATTATCATTAGAAGCTTCTTCAATCATAAACAGAAGAGGCAATAGTCATTGCTTTTGCTAGTAAGAAAGTTCTATGATGAAGCTCATCATTGCTGACATTGGCAACAAATCGATTATCCTTCACACCAAATCCATGTCGAAGTGCTATGTCTCTTAGATGATTATTCTTGAATTTTGATGAAACAAGTCTGTAGATGAACCATTCTCCACTTGGTTTATCTTGGATCTTACAACTTAAGTCAAATTGAAGTCCATTTTCAAGAGTAACTTTGAACCTTTTGCCAATACTATGCTTAATTGTGACTGTATTACCAAGTATTCCTTGAAGAATTGAATATGTATATGTTGAGGCGGGTCCTGGTAGAAATGCCCATGACCAGAAGCGGTAGATCAGGAGAATCATAAGAGCTGAAATATAAAACCCAATTGAATTCAGTGAAATTACTACCGCAATACCTTGAGTCCAGCCAGAAGGTATTCCGCCAGTCGGAACAGGTCCAAGGTATACAGGATTAAAGAAGAACGAAAAGGCAAAGAAAAAGACAAAAATTAAGGCAGACATGGCTATTTTTAGGCGGTCTTTATAAAGAGCCCTAGCCTCCTTAAGTAGGTCATTCTCCACTACTGTCTTCCTCCAGTGCTTTTAGGTACATTTTTCGTGCAGCTTCACCATTTGTCCTACAGAGCGCCACAAGGACAGATAGAAGTGGATGTTCATTGTTTATTCGAATAGCGTAAAGTTTTGGTGTGAGCTGATCTATCTGTATCATTTCATTTTCCATGAGATGAGAAATCACGCCCCTGTAAAGACTTCTCGATTTTCCGCTGTATCCGATTAATCTACTGAGTTGAACGCCGCTTACACTCCTTGGATAAATATGAGCCAACGCAAGGAGTATAGCTCTCCTAGTATCATTCAATGATGACATCAGTTGGATCAATTCATACGATAGTGTTTGCTCGGTGTCATTCTCCACTTTATTGTCAACCCACTATTACTTGCTTGTGTTTTTTTTTACACATACTGTAATATATCCTATTGATTGGAACCGTAGATATTGCAGGATAATTTGAATCATCCTGAAGTATATCTCTTTTCCTGAAAGAGCCACGACCCTATCATGTCAGACATAAACATAGGCTAAAGTGTTAATAGCACTAAAGTACTCAAAATATTCTGAACATATATTCCTTAGGAGGTATATACAATTTCATCATTCTCGAGCAAATATTTTGGTTGGCTCATCGCACTTATGATTGTCCTCCTTGGCGGCTGGTTCCTGTTACCACAAGGTTACAATGATGCAATAGCTATTCTTGCGCCTTCATTGGGTAACTATGTGAGACCAACGCTCATCATGGTAAATCTCATTCTCGTTAACCCGATGAATAGTTTCTTGATGGTCGCGGTTTGGGCTGGAGCTGGCTTTGTTGGAGGTATGATGGCGGGAACCAAAAAGGGAGCCTTTGTGGTTGGACTCATGGTCTGGCTCTCCTGTCTTGGAATCATTGCACTATGTGTCTTTCTACTGTTCCAATCAGGGCTCTCTCTTGGCACTCTAATAATTCCACCAGGCACTTCAATAGTTGATCTGCTCTCAATTCCACTCATTCAAAACCTGATTGACCAGATCTTACCTTTAATTGCAGGTATTGGAGGCGGTGGTGGTTTTGATATAATGGCTTTACTTACTCCCTTGATCATCTGGTTCCTTACGCCAGTGATAGTTGTCATTATCGCGGCAATGTTGGGAGCTGTAGTAAGACCAAAGGAGGATATCTAAGATGAGACTAAACTATATGCACGCAATAATAATAGTAGCAATGGCAGTTCTGATTTCTACTCCAGTAATTGCTGCTGCTAACGCAGGAGGAACTGTTGTAGCACAAGAAATTGGAGAGGAGTTCTTCTTCAATCTAATAGAAAATGGTGCAGAAATCGTCTTTACTGCAATTAATCCTGAAGGCGAACCTTCTGTCATTTACGCTCAATTGGGAGTTCCGTCTGAAGCTCTAAGCCTTGAAGATGATATGTATCAAGGCTGTATGGCCATGGCATTAGTAGCAACGCAAGGTGAACTTTTTGATTATATCTTAGACTTTGTTGGCGGAACCTTGTTTGGTTCCGAAAGTGAAGGTGGAGAATTCTATGCTGCTCAAGAGGGAGGAGAAGATTTCAATTTCGACTCAATTCTTGAAATGCTAGGTACTGATTTCAATCTTCTCATCAATGTCTTTGTTGACTTAACAGATACTGAAGCCCATGCTAATATGGCAGAGATAAGAACTCACTTACATACTGAGTTTGACTTTTCATTCTCAGAACTTCTAGATCTGAGAATAGATCAAAGTTTCTTCCCACCAGAGATGGAAATTGAGCTACCATTTGAGAGCATTAATCTATTCATCTATCAGGTCATTAATGAGTTCGAGGATGCTGTAAACAGTGTACTTGACGTTATGGACCAGACTGGTTTTCTAGCCTCTATTAACAGAGATGTGTTTACCACAGCCCGTGCATCAGGAGCTGGCCTTTTAGCTATTCCTGACATGGGAGATTTGATGGAACTTATTAACAGTTTTAGTGGTGAAAGTAATGAATCATTCAGTCCTACATCATTCATTATCTCTCAGATGCCAGAGATAGAAGGACCACTTGCCATTGCAGGAGCTGGATACATTGGAGACCAGATATTATCGACAACATCTGATGAGATAAAAATCTTTGAAGATCTTCTTGGAAAAGCAGCATCAAGTAACGTAAATGGATTACCATCAGGTCAATCAATCATTGCATGTATGCTTCCTGAAGGTGTTAATGTCACGTCCTATAGTCCAGAGGATGAAGCTCTTAATAGAACTTTTTATGATCAAACAGGAGGAATCATATTCTGGAATGCATCGTACTATAGCAATCAGCCTGACTATACTGTAAGCTTTGATCCCGGCGCATTTCCACCTCTGATCACAATTAGTCGAAGTTTTAGTCCTGTTACCTTGACACCTGGAGGAGAAGTTACAGTGACAGTTACTGTAATTAATGAGGGAACAGAACCCATATACAATCTTACTCTACAAGATAGTGGAATTAATGAGTTGTATCCGGCTCTGGCAATAACAGGAACACAGAGCACGACCTCTGTAAATCTTGAGGCGGGACTGAGTCTGACTCTAACCTATTCGGTCACGTTTACTAATGAAGGCGGTTACTTGTTCCCACAAGCAGTTTTATCATACAACTATGAGAATAGAACATATTCAAAGACAACACACATTGATGGCTACTATGTAACTGCAGACCCATTAGGACTTTTGATGCAAATGATAACTGACGGTATGCCTTACACTGGTATAGCCATCGGAGTCGTTGGGCTTGGTGCAATAATCAATATTGCATTAATGGCTAGAGGCCGCGGTGGCGGAGGATCCTATCAAGTCTAGATTAGTAATGAGATAATCCCTTGAATTATTATCTTGGGATTATCCTTCTCTTTCTTTTCTTAATTGCACTGATATTACCACATCTTTATTTTGAATAACCTATAAGGAGAAACTATGTCCCTCAAAGATGAGCTCAATGGGTATCTCCGCCTTCCTCGAACATTTTTTGGTCTCAAACCTCCAGACAAAGGAGAACCAGATGTGGGAGTGATTGGAGTACCATATGACATGACCTCAAGTTATATGCCTGGTGCAAGATTTGGTCCAGATGCCATACGACAAGCAACAGATGGAGAGAGGTCACATAGCTATCCATTATCCATTGGGACAAAACCAAGTATTCAGGAACCATTATCAAAACTTTTGACTCTTGAGGATGTAGGCGATTTTGAAGTCTCTCTAAGAATGCCAGATGCAGCAGCTATTGATATTACTGAGGCTTGTGCAAAGCTTGGAAAGAGCGATAGCAAACTTCTATTCTTGGGTGGGGATCATTTCATCACCTATCCTATTTTAAAAGGATTGACCAGAGTAAAGAAGGGGCGTTGGGGTCTCGTTTACCTTGATGCTCATGCTGATCTCTATGACGATATGGGTGGTTACCAACTTTCACACGCATCAACAGTTAGAAGAATTATCAACGATAATCTTGTAAATACTGATGATATTGTTGCACATGACATCAGATCTGCGCTTCCTGAACATAAGAAAGAATTGGATATCGATAGTAAGATATCGATAAATGACTGCGTATCAGAGTTGGGGAAACGTGTCGATTACATGTACATTTCAGTTGACCTTGATGTTCTTGATCCTCCATTAGTTCCAGGAGTGAGTCATCCTGAATCAGCAGGTTTGACAATGATTCAACTTGTAGATATTTTACGAGTCATATTCTCTACAGGGAAAGTAAACCATGTAGATATTGTAGAACTAAATCCCTTGCTTGATAAGAATGGAATCACTGCTATAACTGCACGAGATATTGTTAAAGAGATGCTTACTGGTTTTGCAATGTCATAACTATTATAAGTAGTAATTGCACATAAAATAAAGATAAAAATGACCCTTTTAGGCGAGAAGACTGTAGAAGATGCAGGCACCAGAGCAGGTTCTATATTAAGAGAATTAGGATTTGGTGTGCACGAAACAGCAGTTATTCTTGCATTGAATCGACTAGAATCTGCTTCAGTTGCAGATTTATCTTCAGAAACAGGTATTCATCACGCAAATTTGTATGCAGTTCTAGATTCGTTAGTAGGGAAAGGATTAGTTATCCTCATCGATGGAAGACCAAAAGTGTATGAATTCTCTTCTTTAGCACACGTTGAAGAAATGTTTTCAACAAAATTAGCTCAACTTCTGCAAGACTTGATGGAATTACAGAAATCTAGGGAAACAAAGAGTGTTTTACCTGCCTTAATTTATACTATTCGAGGAAGTGCAGATGTATTGGCTAAAATGCATGGAATGATAAACAGAGCTGAAAATGCTATATTCCTTGTTGCACCTGATCTTGATGCTCTTGGAATCATGTTGTTT
The DNA here is from genome assembly GCA_004524595.1 of Candidatus Thorarchaeota archaeon. The sequence continues at coordinate 16,435 of SDOA01000032.1, forward strand.
GAATCTTTGGAAGCAGCTCAGATACGTGGAGTGAAGCTTAAAGGAATATTTGGTAAGAAACCTACTAAACGTGGATTGAAAATCCAATATCATATTAAGGAGGACACTCTCGCAATAAATTTAGTAATCGATTCAATTGAAGCATTGATTTCGATGCCAGACCTCAGTGTATGTGGTTGGGCAGACAATCCTCTGATCTCAATGCAATTCGAAGGGTTTCTTCAACAATCCTGGAAACTATCAAGGAAGGAATAATTATGGTTGATTATGATGTCATTATCGCAGGAGCTGGAACAGGTGGTTCAACTACTGCATATACATTAGCAAAGAGGGGACATTCTGTCCTTTTACTCGATAGAAAAGACCGAGATAATATTGGAAACAAAACATGTGGCGATGCTCTTGGCTCACACCATATTATAGAGTTAAGAGAATTAGTAGGAATTCCAGAATTACCAAAGGGTATAGTCGAATATGAAGTAAATGGAATAGATCTGATTGCTCCAGATAGAGATCACAGATTACGTATGGAAGGTCCAACTACGACAGGTATGTCATTTAATCGGCTTAAAATGGGACAATGGTTTGTAGGTCTCGCTGAGAGTGCAGGCGCAGAAGTCTTAGCTATGACTCGTGCCAAGAAGTTACTATTTGATGATGGAAAAGTATCAGGAGTCAAAATTTCAACTGAAAATGGTCCAGAAAGAGACCTTACCGCACGAATTATTGTTGATGCAACAGGAGCAACTGGTGTTCTTAGAATGCAACTCCCTGAATCTTCACCTGTTGAACGTCAGATTTCCAGTGAGGATAGAATGGTTGCTTGGAGAGATATTTATGAAACACCAGATTTTGAATTCGAAACCCCCGACTATCTGGAGATTTTTTGGAATCAGGAAGAGACCTTAGGAGGTTATACTTGGGTCTTTCCTCAAGGAAAACATAGAGTCAATGTTGGAAATGGTGTAATGACTATTGATGGTCATAGAAATCCAAAAGACATCCAATACGATTTTGTCAAGAAGACATGGATTGACACTTGGGGAGAAATCAAAGTGCTTGATAGTAGTGGGGGAGTGGCACCAATTAGGAGACCCATTGATACGATGGTCGATAATAATTTCATGCTAGTTGGTGATGCTGCCTGTCAAGTCAATCCAATCCATGGGGGCGGTATTGGTTCATCGATGCTTGGAGGAGCTCATGCAGGAATTACTGCAGCTGAAGCATTGGAGAGAAATGATACTTCAATGGAATCACTCTGGTCATACAATCCCAGATATCACAAGAGCTATGGAATGAAGCAAGCAGCACTTGATGTCTTCAGATGGTTCTTGTTGAATGTTACAAACGAAGACATCGATTTTGCTTTCAAGAAACAGGTGATTAAAGCAAGTGATCTTTTGGACACTTCAATGACAGGCGAGGTCACATTCGGCGCAGGTGAGAAGTTCAAACGATTAGTTGCTGGATTTGGTAGGATTCCATTATTACTTAGAATATCCAAAGTAGCTAATCTAATGAATGATATTCGAGCAGTATATAGAGAATATCCAGATTCACCAAAGGGTCTAAAGGCATGGAAAGCTCGTTTAGAGCCAATCTATGCTGCTGCAAAGCAAGCATAGAAGTTCTTTAACATACCAAAACTTCATTGGTATCAATTTCCTTAATTCTCTAATATGAACGGTGATTCTGGTGAATGTTATTGCTGAATCTCATGGAGTAGAATTACATGCACCAGATGATGCTTACTTTTCATATTTCAATAGTCCATATACAGGCCATACTCTTGGTTCTGCTGTTGATGTCTACCCCAATCACTCAAACTGGAAAAATCCTGTTGAATCTCCAATTACTGGTCGCATAGTAAATATCAAGCGCATTAGAATGGGATTAGTCAAAGAATTTCCAACGGCAAATCATGATTTTGGAATAGCATTGCAGCCAGAGGGGTCAAGCGATGACATTGTTCGAATCTTACATGTGCAACCTGAGGTAAAGATTGGAGACAAGGTTGACTTGGGAGAACATATTGGGATTACCCTTCGTTCACGCTATTTCAACTACTGGACGGGTCCACATTACCACATAGAGATAATGAAAGAAAGTTCATTCAAACGTTCAAGTCAATCCTACATGTTAAAGATACCTTTTGAATATGCACCTAAGAAATGCAATTCTGCGACATTCATCACAGAATTTGAAATAGAATCTGTTTCAAAAGATCACATCATTGGATACCCGAGAGGATTCAATCATACATCCATAGGAAAATTCCAGGGTCTCTCTGTAATAGATAACAATGACAATATTATCGGAATTCTTGATGCTGGACTCTCTCATTACAGACATGGAGGAGTAATTGGATTCAATGATGCTGAAAGAGGTACGACGATTAGTCTAGAAAGATTTCCTGTTGGTGTACTCTCACGTCAAATGCAAGGAGCAAGTCATTTTGATGTAGGTCCTGCAATATCTCCAGTTCTTGACGGACATGAATTACGTGGATTATCATGTTTCATTTATCCGAAAAAGTATTCAAAGAGAGGAATTTCTCAATTAATTCTTGTTCCAGAACATTATGATCAATTTGGAGAAATACTAGAAGAAGGTGATGTAGCAGAGCTTGCGATTCGTGAGCGAAACAATAGGATTAAGACTGATTAAAAGTAAGAACGTCTGATTATCTTGGTAAAAAAGATACGTCTATCTCTGGGAACAGCTATTGAATTAGGATTAGAGGAAGGAGAAAGAGACCCCAATTTTTCAACTATCTTTCTGATGATATATCAAGAAGGAAAATGTGAAGCAAATTGTGCTTTCTGTCCTCAAGCGAGAGATAGTCGAGCAGCATCAGACAGGTTATCTAGAATTTCTTGGCCAGAATATAACTTAGAAGTTGTGCTAGAACATTGGCCATCGCCTGGTAAATTTCGTAGAATCTGTATTCAAACAATATGTTATAATGAAGTAGTGCAAGATGTTGTCGCTATTGTCCATAGAGTAAGAAGGATCAGTAAATTGCCTATCTCTGTTGCCATCCATCCAATTTCTACCGATGAGATGAAGAGGCTTGAGCTGGCTGGTGTATCAAATATTGGCATTGCAATTGATGCATGTACGCCACAACTATTCGATAAGATAAAGGGTGAATCTAGAAATTCCGGGTATAGGTGGGAACGCCACGTAAAAGCGCTAAAAAATGCTCTCAAAATATTCGGTAAAGGTCGAGTAACAACACATCTGATTGTTGGCCTCGGAGAAACTGAGAAAGACGCAGTGGATTTTATTTTTCAAATGGCAAAAATGGGTATCACTGTTGGTCTATTCGCATTTACAAATATCAAAGGCACATCCCTTGAAAATAACACTCAACCAAGCATCTCGTCTTATAGGAGAATACAAGCGGTTCGTTATTTGGTAGAGAAAGGTGAGCTGGATATAGATGATGTTGCATACAATGAAGAAGGTGATGTGATGGTCAAAATGGATTCTAGCAGAGTACGAAAGATACTTAGTTCTAGCACTGCTTTTCAGGTGAGCGGCTGCAAAGGTTGTAATCGTCCATTCTATAACGAGAGACCGCGGGGCCCTATGTATAATTATCCTAGACCTCTTAATGACGACGAAATACAAAATGCACTAGAAGAATCAGGATTGATACGATAGATGGAAGAAGTGCGATTTATTGAACTAGAAATACACTCTGCCTTCGATAATATGGCCATTGATGAATCAATAATGCTCTCTATGAAAAAAGGGATAGTAGGGCCTACTTTACGTTTCTATCGTTGGTCGCCCTCTACTGTTTCTATTGGCACTTTTCAGGGGATGGATGATGAAGTTGATGTCGATTTCTGTACATCCAACAATATTGATGTAATTAGAAGAATAACGGGGGGAGGTGCAGTCTATCATGATTTTGATGGTGAGGTGACTTATAGCATAATTCTACCAAAGGGTCATAGATTGGCTCCAGATGATATCATCGACTCATATAAAATCCTATGCAATGGAATCGTGGTAGGACTGAGTCAATTAGGAATCGAATCATCGTTCAAACCCATCAATGACGTAATATCTCATGGAAAGAAAATATCTGGAAACGCACAGACACGACGACATTCCTGCATTTTGCAACATGGGACAGTGCTTCTTGATCTAGATGTCAATTTAATGTTTCAAGCTCTAAAAGTACCTTTAGAAAAGATATCAGATAAAATGATAGCTGATGTAAAGCAGAGAGTGACTTCAATAAGAGATATTCTTCAACGAGATGTAACGATTAAAGAACTTCATGATGCACTTAGGACTGGTTTTTCAGAAGCATTAGGGATTGAGCTGATAGCTGGTACTCTGACCAACGAGGAAAAAGAATTGACAGAAAGACTGGTCACTGAGAAATATACAACAAAAGAATGGAATTTCAAGAGGTAGATGATGTTGAAGACTATTGATTACAAAGTTCCAGACGGAAAAATGTTGAAAATAAAATTGGATATTGAAGGGGAGTCAATAAAATCAATCATAATTCTTGGGGATTTCTTCCTTCATCCTGAATCCACTATCGAACAGATTGAAGCCAACCTTGTTGGGTGCAAAATAGATATGGAAACAATAACAGCAAGAATTCAAGAGGTATTAGATAATTCTAATTCAACTTTGTTAGGTGCTAAGGCAGATGATATTGCCAAAGCTATTGATAAGGCGTTTCTTGAATACAATGATTGATCTTAGCTCTCCAAAGAAGAAATAATGATCCTGAGTCTTGCTCTACCTACGTCTTCGACATTCTCAATAATTATCCTACACTTTTCGAGTTCAAGTGAATAACATTTCTCAGAGCCAAGGTACACGTTCAATAGGTTCGCAATTTGTTCTTCTGTTCTATCCGTCTTTTCATGAAGGTAAGTGGTTTCATCTCTTGAACCAGAAAGATTCCAAATGGTTGAAATTATCGAACAAGCTTTCTCCTTATCTTGTGGATGTATCACAGCTTCTACAAAGCTCTTAGCTAGATCTTTTCCGAAGGGATTTACGGTCATTGGGCCCCCAATCCAATCGCGATCCAAAAGAAGAACACCTTCACGGACTCCTTCTTCCTTGTCAACTTTCATCGATATATCAATGAACTCTTGAAAGCCGCCGGGTTTGAGACATATTTCTGTTATACCGCGAGATTGTGGTCTTCGTCCAGTTTCTGTAAAATGAAAGAACGAAAAAAGCTCCGACTCCTTGAGCTTGTAATATTCCATAAGCATCGCTCCTCAAAAAATACTTGAAAAACACCCTCATTAGCCTTTCTCCAAAAGAGAAATCAATACCTAGAGGGAAAGATAGTGGGTTTTGTCATGAATGCTCATTATAATTTGCATCAATTACTCTCTTGGTTTACTATTACATGTTCAAACCTTTACGTTTTGCTTGAATGATTTGTACTGCTGTAATTCCCACAGCCAAGAGGATAAGTCCAATCCAATCTAGTAAATCAGGGATTTCTCCAAGAAATACGATTGAAAGCAGGACAATTTGAGGCATCATCGTACTATTAATGAGAGTTGAATCAATTGCCCGTAGCTCTCGCATAGCTCTATTCCATAATGTAAATGCCAGTGCTGTATTTATGAGCGCTAGCCAAAGAATATAGAACCACGAAGTCAGAGAAAGGGGAGTATAGGTTTCTGTGGTGAAACCGATTATAAGTAGAATGAAGGCACCAATTGACATACTAATACCTGTAACTATGATAGCAGGTGTATCTCTTAGTCTATTAATAGCTCTTCCAATAATCGCAGATATTGAATTAGCTAGCAAACTGATGGTACCAATTATCAATCCTAGTATAGAAACTCCCACTAGATCTAATGGATAGAAGTAGGCTATCACACCAAAGAAACTGACGATAATAAAGACTATCTCAATGGATGAGGGAGTTTCTCTTAACCACGGTATGGCCAAGATTAGTACAAGAATAGGAGTAATATTGAGTATAAGAGAAAATGTGATTGCTGGTAAATAATTCAATGCCAAAAACTGAGTACCTTGAGTGGCCGCAATGTAAATGCATCCATAGATAATAAGGTAGACCCACCATCGTTTCGTTCGATTTTTTATTGCCTTGCGTGTTTCTCGACGAGTTCCAATAATCGTGAGTAATATTACTGAGGCAATTGTATATCTCAGTCCTGCAAAAGTTAATGGTGGAATTTCCTGAAGTCCAAATTTTATAAAGACCCAAGATGATGACCATAATACAGTCACAAAGAGTGCTTGAATAATCGCAATAATTCTAACACGCGATTGCGTCTGAGTTATTATGTACGAATCATCACCCAAATGCTGCGGACTCCTTGTGTAGTAGATTAATCATAGAATAGATTCAAGTAAGAATAATCCTATACCCGTCATGTGACGGGTGTATTAATATGATAGAAGCGGTATTACATATAGCTTCAGAGAACTATTACTCATGTGCACTAACTCGGAAAATTCCTGTTCGTGTCTATTTGATTGCGATTAATGGTTCTGAGGGTTTTGGGATCATAGAATCTTTAGATGGAACTGAGAGCCCTCTAAAGAGATATGCAAAATCCATGAGGCAATCATCCAATATTCTTGAGTTTGAAATTACCTATCGTGCTGAAACTCAATATTGGACGAGAGCAGTTCACCAGATAGATGGTGCTTCGATTCATCAGACTGTTTTAGAGAGTGGTTGTATGACAAGACTTCCAATTATTATTTCTGATGGATGGCAAATGCATTCGATTCTAGCACCATCCCAAACGGAATTCTCAAAATTGTTTAACAATCTCCGAGAGAGATTTTCTACTGTAGAACTAGCTCGTCTAAATAGACATCCCGTGGGGCCTAGTACACCATTACTGACGCACAAGCAAGAAGTAGCATTCAGAGCTGCATACAAAATGGGTTACTATGAGATTCCTAGAAGATGTGAGATTCAACAGCTCACAAAAGATATGGAAATTAAACGTGTAGCAATACAAGAGAGATTACGAAGAGCTGAGAGAAAAATAATGAAGGAATTTGCTAGACAGCTAGGTATGTAAGGAGAGGAAAGTTATTTCGAAGTAAAACAGAAATACTATGTTGTATATTGCTGTGTGATAAATATGGTAGATCCGGAATACTTACAGGACAAGAAAGTACAAAAAATCGAATCAGATATTCGTAGCTTTGAAACACAGATTCAGAAATCGAAGATGGAGCTTGAAGGCTTGGAATCCCGTCTTGATGCCGAGATTGAGAATTATAGAATGGCTGCCAAATCTAAAAGAGATGCCTATGAAACTCTTCGAAGTCGTCTTAAGACTGCTGAATCAGAGTGGAAAACTGCTGATAAGGAGTATCGTAACAAGCAGAAAAATAAGGACAAGAAGATTTCCAATCTAAAGAATCAGGTTTCAACCCTTGAAAAAAGAATTAGAGATGCTCGAAAAACCCAACAAAAGCGATTCGCTGAATTAGACAAGGAAAAAGAGAAAATTGTCGAAAAAGCTAAACGTGAGAAGGCAAAAGAACTCGAGAAACAAAAGTCTGAAGAAATAAGTCGTGTAGAAGAAGACAAACGACGCGAATTAGGTCTAGATAACTAACTGAAAAGAGTTCTCTGGAAGGGCAAAAAATGAATTCGTATTTCATAATCGTACTCTTAGGTGTTGTCCTATTTTTTATAGTATGGGCATTAGGTTGGTTGTTAGAGAAGATGTCTCATATTCTTCTAAAAACAACAAGAGAACCCGGAACTCGGTCATGGTTCATGCTTGTTGGACCTGGAGTTGCACTACATGAATCATCACATGCACTTGGATGTCTTGTTACTAGAACGGAGATTGTGGAATTCAAACCAATAAATATCGAAGTTCAAGAAGACCAGATTGTACTGGGTTATGTAAAATATCGAAAACCCAAAAGCAGTCTTAAGAATGCAATCATTAACCTAGCTCCCGTTGGAGTGTCACTCTTTCTATTAGTGGCGTTTGCATTTGGAGCTACCTTCCTCGTGCCGGATAGACCAGGTTTAGGTGCAGATGCAATCACTTTACTACAAAATCTGATAGGTGTAAAAAGCAATCCGTCTTTGCTTGCAGATATAATGTATCCAATTAATGAGATAGGATCATTCGTGTATTCATTTCTTTATACATTCTCACAGATTACAGTGGTAAACCCGGTATTTTGGATTATAGCTTTTTTAGCAATGACAATTATGTTCTCTAATGCACCATCAGATATGGATATCAGAAACGCAGCTATCGGTTTGAAGGGTATCATTGCTTTCAATTTGATTTGGTTAGTTGTTGCTTACCTTCTACCACAGGCGGGTTGGTTGTTATTTGGATTATATGAAGTACTAGCTGTCATGTTCTCATTAGCTCTTGCATTTGCTGCTGTCGGATATGGTTTCTTTATTCTAATAGCTGCAATGTCTAAACTTCGGTCACCATTCCAAATCATACCTTTTGCTTCATGCATTGTGACAGGGTTTGTATTATGGTATTATGTAGAACAAGGACTCTGGTCTGTTTCACCTGCAATGCAGACAGTAATTGCAATAGTGGTAATTACTGCAGTCACGATTTTGATGATGTTAGTTCCATTGTTTAGAAAGTCAACGTAATACCTAGTGTAATATTTCATTAGAAGATAGAAAACTCAGGTTTTGAGTATGGCAAAGATAGAGATTGTGCGGCGACCACATTTGATTAGTCCAAGACATTTATTGGGATACATCTTTTTTACAGAGATGCAGGTTGATCAAGCTGCAAAGATATTGAATGAACTTATTCAAAGGGAGGGGAAGATACCAGATTCGGATTGGGAAATCTTCGTACTTACTAGTAGAGGGTTGTACGTTAAGGTGATGAGAAAGCTCAGAGACACAGGTCTTGTTGAAAAAAAGATGGGTGAATTTACTCTATGTGAGGATTTTTCTCGAGCGATGAGTAAACTCTCTGATTATTGGTCGGAAATTATTCGTTCATTTGAAGGTGGAGATAGGTCAATAACATTTTAGCAGGTATTTATTTTACTTCTCCTTCCTTAATATTCAATTCTCTTAGTGTTGAGGTTACCTTTTCACCTTTTATTTTTAATACACCCAGTTTTTCAAGATCGCGAGCCCATTTTGTAACAAGACCTACTGGAGTTCCAAGTGATTTTCCAAGTTCTGTAAAGGTAATTGATCCAACTTCATCAACTAGTAGTAACACTTTGGTATTATTTTCCATACCTAATACTTTGATGTATCGCTGAGTTCTCTCATCAGAAAGGTCTCTTTGTTCGAGTGCCATATCTCGTTCCTTTTCCATCAGACGAGTGGCTTTCTCAAATGCTTCTTTTTGCATTTCAAGAATAGGAATTTGCTCCTTTGTTTCTTTGAGCTCTCTCTGGAGGTCATGGATTTGCTGGTCAAGCTGTTTTATTTCTGCGATTCTTCCTTGTAATGAGTCAAGTTCTGCTAATCTTTCCGCAGCTTCTTTTTCTGCAGCTGCTTTATCACCTTCTAGGTCTGTAACTTTCAATTCTAATTTCTTGATGCTTGCAATGCTGGTATCAGCTTCTTTCCGTTTGTTTTCCAATGTACTCTCAAGAAGACCAATCTTTGATAAGAGAGCTTGAATTTCTGCATCCGTTTTCTCCGAACGCGGTTTAGCCATTGCTGCATCAGCTTTGTAAATACCAACTTGAGTCTGTAACTCAGATATTTGCATCTTCAAATCTTCAGTTTCTGCTCTGAGGGTATCAACATCTTTAGTACGTGCATCTATCATTGCATCTTTAATCAATAAATCATCACGGAATGAACTGACTTGTTCCTCTAAGGAGGTAATACGTCGTGTATATTCCTCTTTTGCTACGTCAGCAGTTCGTCCTTCTGTGATTTTACTCTGAAGGTTGTTGACCTCTAATTCAAGTTTCTTTAATTCTGCTTGTTTCTCAGCTAACTCTTGACGTTGAGCTGAAGTTTCCTCTTCAAGACTCTGCATAAATGACCTAACAATGTCCTGTTGTTCAACAATAGTACTTCTAAGGTCAACTTCAGACTCTCGTACCCGTAACGCAAATTCTTTGAATCTCTCTTGAGTCTGCTCAACGATTTTATCAACAAGATCTTTCTCTAATGCTGCAAATTCGTTATCTACAATATCGACAAATGTTGTTTCAATAAACTGCTTGAAAAATTTCATTCTCAATCGTTCAACCATCTCTTCAGAGATACGTGATTTTAGTTCGACAACTTTTCCACGAAATGTGAGTAATTGTGCAGCAAATACTCCAACAACTCCGCGTTGTAATGAAGAGATGTCAGCACGAAGAGTTTCTAATTTGTGAAGAAGCGCATCAAATCCTGCAACTGCATCACCACCTCCAGGTCTCTCGACAGGAGCTGTTGTTTCAAGGCCATCTACAAACTCCATTGCTAAGGCTGCAGCTGTTACAAGATCTTCTCCATCCTCAACTGGCATCACTACTTCTCCAGAGTCATCAACTCCCTCTGCTAAACGCTCAAGTTCAGTATCAGTAAGGGTTGCCCCTTTTAGAGCATCATCTAGAGCAGCTTTTTCTTTGTCGGTGAGTTTCTTGTCCGATGGCATAGTAGTTTCCTCAAACAACGATGACAGATGCGTAAAACGCAGGCTGACTATAAAGCTTTGCCGATAAATATCACGCGGTGCTAATTAAAAATTGAGTGTTGATATTCCTATTCATTTTCTATATAAGTTGGTTGCATTCATTATTCTTAATTTTTTTAAAAATCAGATATGTATAATGATTCAAGCGGCTGAAGGAATGATAATCTTGATGAACTTCAAAGAATCTAATCTCTTGCGTTTCTAAATCGATATCCACTCCTTCAGCAAATTCAAAACCCATATCCTGCAATATTGAAACATTGTCAACGACGTAGAGAGAGCACGGCATAGTGACAATAAGCAATCCATCTCTTTTCATTAGATTACTAATTTTAGTGAAACCTAATACAGCATCAGAATATTCTGTATAGTATTCCATCATATAACCAATGATATCATTATTCAGAATACCAATATCAAAACACTCCGTTGGGAATCTATTCTCTTTAATGAGAAAGTCATCCAACCAGATGAGAGTATCCGGATTTTCTTCGAGGAATTCTGTCATAGCTGGTCGAAGACACGCTTGTTCATCCATTGATTCCAGTTTTGCTTTTACGACTCGTACTCGATTAAGAAGATTTGATTCCTCTAATTTTCCCAATAGACTATCCAAACGAAGGCTATGGATATCTATGCAATAGACAAAGATTACATCTGACAATCGTTCTGTAATATCAGCAAGCTTGGATAAGATTTTAATGAAAAAAGATGGGACTCGATCGTGTTCACCTGATGCAAAATCAGCCACAAGAAATTCATTATCAAGTTTCGATTTCTCATTCACATATTCTCTCAATACAGAACTCTTACTAATCCAAAATATGGGATAGATTTTATGAATGTCGTCTATTTTCATCAAGTTTCAATTTATTCTGCTGAATACAGTCCTATTTGAATTACGGTCTATTTGCTAGACATCAAGAGATTCCTTAGAAACAGGGTATATGTATAGGTTTCAAAAGAATTTCTTACTAACATTGGGTAGTAACAGCGTGATTGTTGGTATCAATAGGAAGATGATAGGAAATACTGCAAACCAGATGAAGGAGCCACCTCCTTGAACCTGAGTCATAGGCGATATTATTGGAATAAAGCAAATAATCCATGCTGTATTAACGATAATGATCGCCCATCTGATGTTATTCTTATATTGACTAAATGCTTGACCAGCACCACAACCAAAAACCAATTCCATAAATGAAAGAAAGAAGAGTACAAATCCTAGGTATCCACCGAAAAATGCAAATGACAACCCAAATGTGAATCCTATGAACATTGCAGAGAAAGAACCAATTAATTGAATAAACCTGACCAACCTGAGAAGGTTGGATTTTTCTGTTGTTGGAAGTCTAATTTCTGGAACTGGAGGGAGTTCTGCCATTTTTAGTTCACCTCATTTTCTTCTGATGGCGTGAATTTTCCACGACATGATATACATACCAAAGACCCATCAGGTTTTAGTGAGCTATAATTATAATCAGCTACATGGCTGCATTCAGGGCACCTATGCTTTTGTACACGAGCTGGTCGAACAGTTGGAACTTGCGTATCAGACTGTTTTTCCTCCTCAGATTTTTCTGTTCCAAGCACTATCTTCATTAATTCTTCCCGTCTAGAGCTTTTAATTGTGCCATAGATTTCTCCAAGATGTACTGGTGGATCTTTAGGAAAATTCTCCCTCCTAACTGATTCGAATGTCATTAAAAGGGTGGACAGTCCAAGATTTGGAACTGATGATTCCACCTTAGAATCAATTGCATAGACACTAGCATAGTCTGATAGCATTATTGAAAAATTGAGTATTTTTTGTAATTCTCTCGGATCAGGAACCCCAACCTGAATCTTCATCTTTTGTCCATATACGTCGATTTTCTGCTTGGGTCCTTTCAAGGGTTTAACATATCCATGCGTTAGAATCATTGTCTGTCCATGAGTGGGACCGATAGCAAAATAACTTGATGAAGTCAAATTATATCGCTCATATTCACCACCAGATTTTATCTGATTATATTCCTGTAATAGTCTAGATTCTTTGTTATGAGAAAACTCTGTTAGGATTGCAACATAAAGGGGATGCACATAATTTACTTTTCCAGATTCCGAGTCATCACCTCTTTTAATATGCTTCAAATCTCCATTTGTTTTATAAAAACCTCTAGGAATGTTGTATTTAGCAAGTAATGCATATTCTACACCAAGAAATATCACATGATCATCTTTGGGAGTTATTGCAGAATAAATTCCATAAATCTCATCTTCAAAATTTCGAATCTTTAATCTTTGAAGTATGTTGATATTCACACCATAGGATTTCTCCTTTTTAACTGGAATAAGGGATAGAGCTGGTTTCCACTCTTCCTTTTTCTTGATTCCCTCCCAATATACTTCATACAATGGATTGCTTACAAGTTCATCTCCGAAAGCTTGCCGCGTGACACCATCTAATATTGAACAGAGAAAGGTCTCACGCGGATCCAATTCCACTTCAAAGCTAGACAATTATTTCAAGCCTCCCTGTGTCCTAGTACAATAAGGACAGCTCATTGCATTTGAAACAAAAGCACGTGAGCATGAATTACAGAATCCAGCTGTAAGATATCCTGGTGGTAAAGTACTCGTGAGAGCAGGGATTTTTTCAGGAGATAATGAACCTATCAGATACAATGGCGTTCCACATTTACATCGCATTGATAATCCATTGAAATATCCATAATCCCATTCAATTTGAGAGAGTTCTTTCAATAGAGGATAATATCCCTGAACACCCTTTATCTTGGAAAGTTGATTTATCTGCTCGCCAAGTATTATCTCGATTGAGTTCTTACAATTAATGCACTCCACTTTATGTTTTGCCAATCCTATAGCCTCCTAATAATAAGGTAAATGCAAAACCTCCTAATAATTTGCATCAAATTCCGTTATTCATAACGGAAATCTACTACTAACTAGTAACAATTGTTTCAAGTAATTCCTCGGGATTCAGATGTATTTGTAAAACTAAGGATATTTGATTTCGAAAACTTTTACCTCTTCATCACCTGTAATTACATAATGTTCTTCATTGGGGTCTAAAAGGACAAAATCACCGGGTTCAAGTTCCAAAGTAAATACCGTATTAGTAATTGAAGCCCTTCCTTCAATCACATAGAGAATTTGATGTTCGGGATGTGAATGGATTCGAGTTGGCACATCACTATTCTCTCTAACTATACGGACACCTGCCGTAATTGATTCTGTGATCACATCAAATGCATCAACAGCACCAATCTTTCCAGCTATCACTTTGGCTTCGATATCAGTTTCATGTATTTTCTTCATGGTAAAAACTCCTACTGAATAATGATTGTGGCAAAAGAGCTTATCAGGTATATGGAAGGATGATTACCTATGAATATGACCAGTTCTGCATTCCAGGGAAAGAAAATAGGTGTCATTGGTTTCAATGCTCGACCTATTGCATTGTCCCTAAAAAGAGCTGGCGCAGAAACCTATGTTTCAGATTATTGGGGAGATCTTGATCTCAAGAAGGTTTCGGATTCATGTATTGCTGTTCTTTCTCCAACACCAGGGATTCGTCAGAGAAAAACGCTCGATGCCCCTTTGCATCAAGCTCTCTTAGACAATTATCTTGAATTGACAAGGGAAATCAAGATTGACCATGTCATCATTGGTAGTGGTTTTGATGATCACTCAGAAATATTAGAGCCTCTTGAAAAAAGTGGATTGTTCCTTGGATGTAGTATACATAGAATGAAAGCAGCTCGTAATAGAGGTAGTCTAGAGAAGGCGGTCGAACAACTTAATGTAAAACTGCCAAGACAAATCAAGGTCTCTTCAACTGGAGAAATTAACACTATAACTCCTGAATTTCCATGTGTTGTACGAAGAGCTGAGTCTGGTGGAGGAAGTGGCATAAGATTAGTACATAATTCAACAGAATTGCTCCAAAAAATGACAGAACCTCATGCTCGCGAAGAGATTCACAGACCTGTGATCCAGCAATACATCAAGGGGAGAGATATCAGTTGTAGTATTTTAGGAACAGGTAAGAAATCATTAGCACTTTCTATCCAAGGTCAATTTATTGGAATGCCAACTGCTGGGAGAAACTGCGATTTTGCATACTGCGGTAATTATTTGCCATCAGGAATCAATCCTAAATATGAACAAATGATATCAAGAATATCTGAAACGATCATCAATAGATTACAGCTGAGAGGTTCTATAGGTATTGATTATACGCTTGATAAACAGGGGCAACTCTGGCTTATGGAGATAAATCCTCGAATTCAAGGTACTTTGGAGATGTTAGAAATAGCAGGAAATATTTCAGTTACAGATCTTCATTTTAGGGCAGTGCAGGAAAGACTCCCATCATCGAAGTATAGATTTAAGCCTACATTGAAAATGATTGTCTATAGTAGAAAGGATGGCCTCTTACCAGACCTTTCTCGTTTTCCGAACGTTGTTGATATATCACCTTCAGGCGTCTTTATTAAACGTGGAGACCCCATTTGTACAATACTTGAATCTGGAGAAAATATCTTACAATGCTATACCCGAGCAAGTAATATAGCAATACAAATACAGAGAGAAGTAAACACTAAATAAGAGTGACACTGTCATAACTGCGAGTTGCATGGATTCCCAAAGTTTAATGAGTCTCTAGATATATGTACCATCATCTTGAGGTGAGGTTGTTGCGCAATTGCGAAAAATGTGGAAAAGCAAATCAGCCCACACGAAAATTCTGTATTCGATGTGGAGCATCACTTCTAAAACCAGTGAAGGAGAAGCCTACCCCAGCTCCTTCACCTACACCTGCAGCAGTACAACCAAGACCAACGGCTGCTGAGCGACCTAAAGAGCCTCCTACTCCAACTACTGAGGACAAATGGGTTAAACCAAGTGAGGTATCCAGAGACAGGGTTAGGATCGTAGGTGGACATAAACAAAAATCAGAGCTGGAAAAAGCAAGGGAGGCTTTTGCCAAGGCTGAAACGGTAGGAATAGATGAAGCTGATGGTTCAGGCGTAGTAGAATCGAGAATGCTACGAGCGAGTGAGGTCAAAGAACTATTGGAAGGCCCTGGAATGATGGCGGGTACAGAAGAAATTCCAGCTCCCACAATGATGGATGGAAGCGAACCATTGCCTCCTGAAGCTGTAGAAATGATGAGACCAGCTATGCCAACCTCTTCACAAATTGAAGAGAGTATTCTAGGTTCAAGATCAGGATATGTAGATAAGCCAAAAACAATGACCCCAGAACCTGTTCACACAGAAAGTCTGCCATCCGAAACAAAAGTATCTCCTGAATTATCCGCTGAATTCACATCTCAAAAATATGAAGAGGAAGATGAAGCTTTGATGAGGGCTGAAGAAACAGAGGAAATAATCGCATCCACAGTAAGCGAACTTCCTGCCACCAAAATTGCACCTCCTAAAAAAGAAACATTCACTCCTGATGATGTTGATCTTGTTATCACATGTCCTGATTGTGGTAAGACTATTAGTGTAGATATGTTCGAATATCCTCGTGAAGTTTATAGTGCCATGGCCTCTGCTCGACTTAAACAGGCTCGATTCTTTATAGTTCAAGGGAAAGGCAATGAAGCACTGAGAATTGTCCGTATGGCAAATGCATTATATACTAAAGCTGGAGACAACAAAGGACTCGAAGAAGTTCGCAAGATAATCGAAGCACTGGCAAAAAAGACCTAAGCCTTAAGCCAAAGATCTAGAAACTTCTTTCGTTCTTCTTCAAAGGCATCGGGATTAGCACTCAACATGAGGAATCTGTTATCGTAGTTGCACTGCTTGAGAGCTGCAAATATAGGTTCAAACTCAATAGAACCATTACCAATTGGCAAGTGTTCATCAGATTTCAGAGCAAGATCTCTTAGATCTTCTCTAGAAAGACTACTCATCTTTTCCACACCAACAATCTCTTGATAGATTTCATATGCGTGATTATCATGGACATTTACGGTTTCAATACGATCACAATAGGTCTCAATATGACCAATTGCTCTATTTCTTGTAGACAAAATCTGTCCGTGTCCAATATCTAACACCATCCTCATCTTTGGCATCTGCTCGAAGATGAGCATCATTTCAGTATAGTAGAAAACAAGGGTTTCGATGGCAAGAGTGATTCCAGACTCTGTAGCAGCATCATAGAGCAGGGGCAGAGACTCAAGAAAGCTGTCAATCTCAATATCATCATAGAGCATTGAAGAGATAGGTCCATGAAAAACGACCAATTCTGCATCAATCATCTGACCTAAATCCACGAAAGGAACTATCTCTGTCACCATATCAACTGGTTTCCAAGTAGGATCACTGGGAAGGTGAAGAGTACAGGGAACTCCGACCTGATTCAATGCAGTCTTTGCTTCTGTGAAGTTTATACGATGACTGAGGTCCATCCGTAATTCGATGAAGTCAGGCTGTGCCTTAAGTCCACTCAGTACTTGTTCATTTGTTCGTGCAAAGGTTCCTATCTGCATCTCTTTCACTTAACTGTTTAATCATATGTTTCTCTTTTTTTGGCTTTTGGTCAATTTGCAATTGTTGGACGCCCTATTATCGATATGGTTATTAGATGATTGGCGCATTCTACTGATAACGCGACACTCCGGAGTGGTCTTACCCTGTCTGGCAATGCTTCATATCTGTTCAAAATTGTTTTCTTGGGCGAGGGAGCTGTAGGTAAGACAAGTTTAGTTGGTAGATTTGTATACGACTCTTTCGAGGGCGATTACCTAGCAACTATCGGCACCGATATCCATCTCAAGATGGTGCAGGTAGAAGATACCTCAGTGAAACTTGTGATTTGGGACATCGCAGGTCAAGACAATTTCGCTCAGTTGAGACGCGCCTATTACATGAACGCGAGCGGCGCATTCTTCGTATTTGATACCACACGTTCTGAGACCATTGCAAGGATTGATGAGTGGATTAACGCGCTTCGTACTGTTACAGGTGAAATTCCGCTTGTCCTACTTGAGAATAAAGTAGATTTAGAGAGTGCTATTCTTCAAGAAAAAAAAGATGAAATAATTTCCAAGTACCATGTGAAGATGATACCAACCAGTGCCAAAGAAGATACCAATGTTGAGGAAGCATTCAAGGAGATGACTGCGAAGATACTGTTAAAGGCACGAAAGAAAGGCATGAAACCAATTTAATCTCATTACCAAGGAGATGGAATTATGGATGAAAGAGATCCTGATTTCGTTCATAAGATTGTGTTCTTAGGAGACAGTAATGTAGGTAAGACTTCTCTGGTCCAGAGATATGTGTACGATAGTCTCTCTCCAGATATTGGGAGGACCATTGGTGCAGTTCTTCATGTGAAAAGCCTTCAGCTTAACGGGGAACTCCACAAGCTAGTTGTTTGGGATATAGGCGGCCAAGAGTCATTTACCCAGTTAAGAGAGCAGTATTGTGCTAATGCGTCTGGCGCATTTTTTGTCTTTGATAGGACACGCCTTGAAACACTTGAGCACATAGACAACTGGTTGCAAGCATTATATAAGGTGACAGAAAATGTAGTGGTTGTTGTTGTCGAAAACAAGATTGACCTAGATTCAGTTATCACTTCAGACCAAATCAGTGGAATGCTACAAGCTAGAAGACTCGCACATATTCAAACTAGTGCTACTGAAAACAGGAATGTCGATACAGCATTTAGAGAACTTGTCAGTAGAATACGTGAGAATAGAGGGTAGCTACTTAGATATCAAGAACTAGGTCACTGATGTCATCAATGCCCTCATAGGCTTTTCCCAGTTTTTTCCGTTCACCAGTGACAAGAAATATTGCAG
Organism: Candidatus Thorarchaeota archaeon; assembly: GCA_004524595.1. The sequence continues at coordinate 34,930 of SDOA01000032.1, forward strand.
ACTCAGCAATATTGATTGCTTGGTCGGCCGCACGTTCTAAATATCTGCCAACGATGATATAGAACATTGCGATGTTGCTGATATCACGGTATCGACCTAGATAGTCAACAATCTCCTTAAACATGTCAGCAGCTTCGTTATCACTCTGAGCTTCCAATTTTTCAAGTTGGTCTATCTCACTCATGTCTTCTTCAAGGACTGCTCGAATGCTGATTGCAAGCGCTGCCGT
>SDOA01000137.1 GCA_004524595.1 Candidatus Thorarchaeota archaeon
AGGAGCAAAATCAAACATGAAAAAAGGTCCAGTACCATATTGATCTCTGAATGTAGCAATAATAATGTTCGGAGGCGTGCCAATCAAAGTGATTAAGCCTCCAAGCATAGAGCCAAATGCCAAGGGCATGAGAACAAGTGATGGAGATTTGCCGCTCTTTCGTATCATTCGAATCGCAACAGGCATTAGAATAGCTAGTGCGCCAATATTATTCATGAACGCTGAGAGTATTATTACTAAACCTGTAAGTGTCATTATCTGTACAACTATATTGTCGCCAACTCGAGAGGCATACCTACTAATAACATCGACAAATCCGGATTTTGTCAATCCACGGCTAATCACGAGCACAGCTGCAACTGTAATCACTGCAGGATGACCAAAACCTGAGAATACTTGATCAATTGAAATTATGCCTGTGATTGCTACTGCTAATAGAGCAAACAGTGCAACAATATCATATCTCCAACGTCCCCAGACAAACAAGATAAGAGTCACGAATAGAATGATCATTAATATCATGAGGTCTACAGATATTGACTGCATTACGTTCAAGATTCCTGTTAATTATGCCCGTTAGAAAATAGGAATAGAATCCATTTTTAATATTACGTCTTCTTAATTTTTCTGCAATTTGTGGATGATAGGTCTTTGGGGGATTGCACGGATGGTCATTGGAGTCATCACCATCAAGAACGAATATATATTTACAATGTAATAGTACAATAACATACTCAATATAATCAATCTGAATTGCATGTGTGCATCTTACAACATCCCTTGTTCGTTTCTAATATTATTCTTCGATAGAATTCAACTGAAGACTCGTGAAAATAAATCCCTGATGACTCGGATGAATTGCCTTTTTGATAAGGTTGGTATCTACTTGACCAAGCCCTAGAACTCGTAGAATCTCAGTTACGCGTGCATCTAAACCTCGTAGTAAATTGGTGTTCAATTGGATTTCTAAAGGTATGACATCTATTTGATAACTGTTGAATTCGACCGTTCGTAAATATGGATACATATCAGGGCTATTCTCCCAAATGTGTTTCTGTTTCCTCGATGTGGATACAGACTGTTCAGATTTGAAATAAGCAACTTCAATCTTCACATTGTCAATAATCCATCTACCGTTCATTATAAGTTGTCAAAGTTGAACACTTCTTAGATGAACGTTTGAGCGAATATAAGGTACTGCTCAATAATGTCGAGCAACACTTGAGTATTTCTTGGAATTATGTGTTAATTATGTTAAGAGTTTGAAATGGTGGATTCCATCACCAATTAGACTTTCATGACACACTTTGTAATATCATCGGATACCTCATCTATTTCCTAAACATTTCATTCAACATTGTACGTACTTCATATCTTTTCAAACTTAGCTCTCACAGTGGCACCACAATAGCTGCACTTTGCCTCAAGTGGTCCCACCCAATCAATTGATTCGTGTGACAATGGGGCGTTGCATTTGGGACATTCTGTGGGGATACGCACCATTCGGAGGCCATCATCTACTTCTGTCTTGCTCTGATATCTCTCTGGAATTGCTCTTTGAGGTGCTGGAATAACTTGGACTTTGGGTTGTGGAGATAGTTCGCTCGTTTGTTGGTGAGAACGCATAACTTTAGCTGCAACTACTAGTATTACAACTAGAATGACAACCAATGCAACTATTAACTGATAGAAGAGTGGAGATTGATAAGTGGTTGTTGAGGTCATCACCAAGTGCTCATCATCATACACACCGATATCATAAACACCTATTGTGTCGCCATTCAATGAATTCTCATGGACCAAGATATAGACGGTTGTATTGTCAGATTCAATATTGAAATCAACCTCGGGATAATTCCCCCAACCTGAGCCGCTAACAGCGATTACATCTAACATATCAATATCATTTGCAACTGTGACATTCACTTCTAGTGGAGTGTCAATATTCAGGATAGTAATCAAAACAGTCCAATGACCTGTGTCAAGTGATACTTGATATATATTAGGTTCATAGAGTGAATATGGATCCTCTCGGCGCCATATTGTTTGATCTTCAAGGGTCTGATTTGGAACCAACTGCGTTTGAGCGGAAACGAATGGTATCATCAACAACGCAACAAATGCAAGCACGAATAGGCCACGAATCAAATCCAACTTCTCCATCGAATCCAACTCATTCTTCTCCAGTGAGTAGCACTTATTTATTGATTTGGTATTTAAGCAGAATTCACTCCTATCCTGAATAATGGTGTCGCTTTTATTTTCGTTTCTGAGAATTTTCCGAGAGTTGGCAAAAGAATATATAGTTGAATAAAATGGAACGAGTGACACGAATTTTATTATTGTGTTATAGAGTGTTTTGGTCATTGAAGTACGGAGTAGTAAGCAATAGGAAGTAATCAAATGGAAAAAAACAAAATCTTTGCCATTGTAACAATAACTGTAATTATAACTGCCACCATTGGTGCCGTGTATATTTTCACCCAAAACATGGCACCTCCTCAAGAAACTGAAACAACAGTCACGGATGCCTTGGGAAGAACAGTAAATATCCCACAACAAATAGACTCAATCTACTGTATAGGTGCAGCGTCCTTGAGGTTAGTATCCTATTTTGATGCTGTTGAGAAAGTACAAGCCATTGAGCCCGAAGGAACTTTCAATACACAAATAGACCAGACCTATTACCTCATTAACAATGCCACATTCTCTACACTACCCAAAGTTGCCACTACTCCCGAAGCTATCATAGCCCTGAACCCCAACCTCATTATCACCTCTACTGCGCAGGATGCAGCAACCGCAGACACACTTCAAGCCCAAACTAACATCTCTGTATATGTCATCAACGCGGACTTGGAATTTGGGCAAGCCTTCTATGATCAAATCACCTCTCTTGGTACTTTGTTTGGTGAACAGACCAGAGCTACCCAGCTCAATGAAGGTATTGCCAATATGATCAGCGACATTGTTTCTGAAGCAACCATTACCACCAACGAGAGCGCATATGCCTGCGGCATGTTCTTTTATGGGGGAGCGTCATTTCTAAAAGGTTCAGGCAACTACCTTCCCTTCGACTATTCTAATATTACCAATGCCATCGACCCTGCTGCTAATGGTCAACCATATACCATTACACTCGAAACACTAATAGCTGCAAATCCCGACTATATATTCATAGACAGCATAGCGCTTACCAGTGTTATCGATTCCATTAATGGATATATAGATGCGATGACCGGACTAGAGAATGTTTCAGCAGTGGTAAGCAACAAGCTCTATTCGACTATGATCTATAAGTGCTACGGAACTAATTGGGAAAATCAGTTGATAAATGTCTACTACGTAGCTTCCGTAGTGAACGGGCATCTGTACTCTTGGAATTTCGAGGAAAAAGCAAATGAGATTATCCAGCTGTTTTATCCCGGAACCACAATGACCTATTCAGCAATTGCGGCTGCTCAATCAGGTAACGGATGCAGTGAAGTCACGCTGTGATTCCGTAACAAAACCTTTTTTCTCCTTTTTCTTTTTTCTAATGGCGACGTTAAGGATCGAGTGAAATGTCAATAACAAATAATTACAATGAACAGGACACATTTGACATCTATGAGGACAGCGAAAAAGACAACGACCAAGCCTCAAAGATGTATCAAGGATTTGTGAGGAGAAAACGTCTTTTCCTCATAGTCGGGCTTTTACTGCTAATTCTTTGCGTAATATTGGCGGCTCTGAATGGACCGATCGATATACCTTTTCTAGATGTCGTCATGTATATCTTTACCTTTGACACTTCGGGAATGGGTCGCATCGTTTGGAACATCCGCATGGTTAGGATTATCGGGGCTATAGCTGCAGGCGCGGGTTTGGCTGTTGCAGGCGTGGTGCTGCAATGTATCCTACGAAACCCCTTGGCATCACCCTTTACTTTAGGAATATCTAGTGCCTCAGCCTTCGGGGCTTCCTTTGCCATTATCTTTCTGGGCACTGGCAGCAGCATGACCTCAACAGTTTCCATCTTTGACCCTTATACAACAACAATATGTGCGTTCTTATTCTCCCTGTTGGCGACAGTGTCCATATTGGCTCTAACTAAGATTACACGAGTTAGCGCTGAAACGATGATACTCGCAGGGATAGCCATCAGTGTCATGTTCTCTGCGGGATTATCCTTTATGCAATACATAGCCACAGATTCGCAGTTAGGCAACATTGTGGCTTGGACCTTTGGGAATCTAGGGAAAGCAACTTGGTCATGGAACATACTTATTCTCTTGGTGCTTCTCTCATGTTCACTTTACTTCTTCTACAAAAGATGGGACTATAATGCGTTAGACGCAGGGGAAGACACAGCCAAAGGATTAGGTGTCAAAACTGAAGAGGAAAGGATCCTTAGCATGGTATTAGCTTCAGTTCTAACTGCAGTTATTGTTTCCTTCTTCGGCATCATTGCCTTCATAGGTCTTCTGGGGCCCCATATCGCACGAATGCTCATCGGTGGCGACCATCGCTACCTCATCCCTCTTTCCATGATCCTGGGAGCTATCATTATACTAATTGCGGATGGAATTGGACTGATCATCCTCTATCCCTCTGTCATTCCAGTAGGCATCATCACCTCGATGTGTGGAGGACCACTTTTCATCTACCTCTTAATTAGGAGGTATCGTCAATGAATTTTTTCGAAGTTAATGGGATTAGTTTCTCCTACGGTAGCAGACTGATCTTAGATAATGTCTCATTTGCTGTGGAAAAGGAAGATATCCTATCCATCCTAGGGCCGAACGGCGTAGGGAAAACCACCTTGATTAAATGTATTAATAAAATACTCACTCCAGAAACAGGCGCTGTATCCATAGAGGGAGTCGACCTTCACCAGATGCGCAAAAGGGAAATCGCCAAAATCATAGGTTACGTCGCACAAAAGAGTGAACCATCAAGAACCACAGTGTTCGATTCGGTCTTATTGGGACGAAGACCGCATTTCGAATGGGACGTCTCCGAAAAGGACATTCGATTAGCTGGAAGAGCACTTCATATCTTAGGCTTAGATGGACTAGCACTGAAATATGTTGATGAAATTAGTGGAGGAGAATATCAACTGGTGCAAATAGCACGAGTGCTGGTTCAACAACCAAAAGTAATTCTCCTAGACGAACAAACAAACAGTCTAGACCTCTCTAACCAGCACATGATTATGGATTTAATCAAAAACATCGTTAAGAAGAACCATATAGCAGCCATCCTGATCAGTCACGATCTGAACTTGGCTATTCGATATTCTAACAAGTTTATCTTAATGAAAGATGGCAAGGTCTATGCAGTAGGAGCTCATGATGTTATCACTCCTGAGAACATCAAAGCTGTTTACAACATCGATGCGTATGTGGAAAATGTGCGAGGGATACCTGTAGTCCTCCCATACATGGAGGCAAACCAATGAATTCGAATCCAAGACAAAAAGACTACTTCAATGAAAAAGCCAAGGTGTGGGATGAAATCACTATCCACGACCTCGAAAAAGTTCAGTACATCATCGAGCTACAGAGAATACAAACTGGAGATAAGATACTGGATGTTGGCACTGGTACGGGGATCTTGATACCGTTCTACGAAAAATATCTGAGAGATGGAAAGGTTGTTGCAATAGACTATTCAGAAAAGATGATTGCGATAGCTCGTTCTAAATATCCTGAAAAAAATCATCCAATGATTTCCTTTGTTGTCTCTGATGTTTATGATCTTAATTACTATGATGAATTCGATTTGGTGATGTGCTACTCTTGTTTTCCCCATTTTGTTGACAAACCTCTAGCTCTCCAGATATTATCTAAAGCTCTGAAGAGAGGAGGGAGTTTAGTAATAGCTCACTCCGATTCAGCAGGTAAGATCAACAGCGTCCATATGAATACAGGTGCAGAAATTAAGAACGATTTCTTACCCAACATGGAACAGCTTCATTCGATGATAAAGGAAAATGGGCTTGCAGTCACATTCACAAGAGATGATGAAAGATATTTCATCTGTATAGCAAGAAAGCTTGACGAATAAAACCAATTACTGACTGTTAGTGGGACAAACTCGGACACTAGGTCAAGGCATCTTGGTTTGATAGTAAACAATATACGGGGGATATAACGCAGCTCGCGCAGGGGTAATCATGAAACTCAACATCACTCCACGCGCAGCTGACCTGAAATATGCGATTAGAGACATTGTTACAATTGCAAGACAGTACCAAAAACAAACTGGTGAGAAACCGCTCTACCTCAACATTGGAGACCCTATAGCTTATGATTGGAAGACTCCTCAGTTCATGGTAGATGCACTCTGCAAAGCAGCCCAAGATGGATGGAATGGATACTCACCATCTGAGGGAGAACCAAAGCTTAGAGAGGCAGCTGCGGAGAAAGAGAAGCGAGTTAATGGAATCGATGTAGACCCCAATCGAATGATTGTGACTGCAGGAGTTTCAGAAGCAATTCAATTCCTTACAGGAGCCTTGATAGATAATGGCTCTGAGTTGCTTCTCCCTGGCCCAAGTTATCCACCCTATATCTCATATGTCAAATTCTTTGGCGGCAAGCCCATAGCATATAGAACAGTTGAGGAAGATGACTGGAATCCAGACACAGATGACCTTAGGAAAAAGATTACTGAAAGAAGTGTGGCAATCCTTGTCATCAACCCGAATAATCCTACAGGGTCCGTCTACAACGAGAAGACCCTCAAAGAGATTGTAGATTTGGCAGGAGAGTATGGCCTTCCCCTGATTTCAGATGAGATCTATGACCAGCTGACCTATGATGAAAAGCAGATATCCATGGTCCGCATTGCGAAAGATGTTCCTGTCATTGGATTTAACGGTGTCAGTAAGGTATACCTTGCGCCGGGCTGGCGAGTGGGCTATGTCTATTTTCACGATTCAAATGGTGAACTTGACCCATTGTATGAGGCTATGATGAAACAGGCTAGAATCAGAATATGTTTGAATGCACCATCTCAGGTCGCAGCCATAGCAGCTATGCAGAGTGATTGCAGTTATCTTGATGAAACTATGAGGAGAATGCGAGAAAGGAGAGACCTCATTTACAAACGACTTAATGAGATTGATTCTGTTTCGACAAGATTACCTGAAGCAGCGTTCTACATCATGCCTAAGATTGACCTAAGAGGAAGATGGGCTGATGACACTGAGTTCGTAAAGGATGTCTTGAGAGGGACGGGAGTTGTCTTTGTACCGGGCTCAGGATTTGGGGTGGAACATGGCTCAGGCCATTTTAGAAGTGTATTCCTACCCCCATCAGAGATAATCACAGAAGCCATGGACAGACTAGAGCAGTTCATGTCGAAGCACTAAGTTCGAGAATCATTCAAGAGAATATAGACAAGACTTCTCAAGGTTTCTGAAGCAACTGGCGCACCAATATATGCTATATGCATTAATGCTGCCTAGTTATTCGAAACTCTCTATCCTCTCTCTTACAGAGGATCTGGATGACATTCCTGCCAGTATAGATGCATCCTGGAACACCTCCTCCTGGTAGAACCCATTGACCAGCCATATAGAAGTTATCAAGACCAGGCAGGGTACGGGGAATGAGTTCCATAAGCGTCTTCTTGGTCATCAACCAACCCATTGGTGAGCCTCTATGATTCAAGGTGTATCGCCATGAAGTGTATGGTGTTGCTACATCAATTACCTCAACTTGTGAGCTGATGCCAGAGTATATCACTTCCAGACGCTCGATGAGTTCCTGTGCAATTCTCTTTTTTTCAGCATTGTATTCTTCACGATTCTCTCGGAGAGTAGCCCAGTAATCCCATTCAGTTTCCAGCATGATCTGAATTACCGATTTACCAGGTGGAGCATAGACATCACCATAGTTGAGAATCCGAAGGGGAAGACAAGAGATGGATCTCTCACCATATTCGAATGGTTCTTTCATCATGGACATCGAGAAGGGGACCTCATCCTGGAAGGTCCGAGAAACACCTAAACTGACAGCTATCATGGGGTCGTAGGGTCTCCAAGTTCTGTAACGATTTTCTATCCTATCATCTGTATACTGACCATCGAGCATATCAAAGATAGTGCTCCTTCCATCTGCAGCAGAGATTGTAACGTCAGCTCTATGCTCTGTACCATCTTCGAGTACTATACCAACAGCAGTATCATTTTCAACTAGAATCTTCTTCACGGTTGCTTTGTATTGAATCTGACCTCCTAGGGAGAGGTATGTGTTCACTATGGAATTTACGAACTCATGACACCCGCCCTTGAACAGACCCAGCTGCCCAGCTGCCACAGAAGCTAGAATCATGATAACAAACCAGATGGGACCATCAGATGAGAATAGATTCTTCACTACCATTTGTAGAAAGGGATTCTGCAAATGGTCCTCAGCGTACGTAGCAGCAGACTTCGAGTACTTGCCAGTGAAATATTTCATGAAACTGCGCATCTGCCACATCTCTTTAATTGATTCAAGACGCCCTTTTAGTTCGGGAGGGGAGGTACTCATTCCAAGGTCTGTCAATATAGGAGAATTTTTCATCCAGGTGATCTCCTTGATAAGACTACGAATCTCCTTCTCATCTTCTGGAGCTATCTGAATCAAATCTCGCTCGAGTTTTTCAAGGTCTCTAGAGAAATCGATTGACTTCGTGCCAGTCTCATCAGTGAAGCGAATATATGTCGTCATATCCTCGATATCATAAGACCCGACTGCACCAATCTCCTTATACACGTCATAGATAGCAGAGCCGGGTTTATGGCATATCAGGAAATGAATACCACCATCAATAAGATAATCTCCTCGCTTCCAGACGGCAACCACTCCACCAGGTTTACTGTGATGTTCAAAGATTTGGCTCTCATATCCATTAAGTTGGGCATAGCACCCAGTCGCCAATCCTGCAAGACCAGCCCCTATAATTATGACCGATCTCGAACTCATTACACAACATCTCCTTTGTTTGTCTTAATGAGTTCCTCAACTGCAATATTCCAAGCATTAGCCATCTCAATTTGATATGAGATAGCTCTGGTTAAGTCAGGGTCTCTCTTCTTTTTCTTGACCTCAAGAGCTAGCAATTTTTTGATGAATTCTAGATTCACTATCTGCAGTTGTTGAAGCATAGAAATCAGTAGGTTAGATGTAGTGTGTAGACTGTACCTAAATCCTGTCTTGCGCGACCCAGTCCGTTCAGCCACTCCATAACTCTCAAGGATCTTTAGTGCTCGATTAACAGATGGAACGGACGTGGGATATTTTGATTCAGGGAATATTTCTCCAAGACGTTGGGATATATCCCTCTGAGACCACTCTTTCTGTTCTAGAAGTAAGAGACCTTCAATCCAGCCACAATACTCAGGATAACCATATCGGTCATAGGTCTCTCCTATGATCATCATGAATTCTTTCCTCATATCAGAAGATACCATTGTAACATCCTCACTCGTAGTACGTTCAAAAGAATTTAAGTATTTCAGTATTCTGAAATATTGAAAATGCACAATCGGTGAACTGGGGATAGAATAGATATGGCAACATGGAGAAAATAAGAAGACTCCAATCACTGAAGCTCAGACTTCTTCTTCTCCATCAACTGAGTAATTTCATTTCGAATCGATCTGGCAACGATCATTGCCATCTCTATCTTTTCGGGCGAAGCTGGTTTGGAACCAACAACAAGCAGTGAATCATTCAGAATCTTATTTGCCTCATGTTCAATATCAGAGATAGTAGACTCTAGAGCCTGCAATTCAGGAGTCGTGAGTCTCCCTTTTAGAGCCTCTGCGGCGTCTTTTATCAGACGAGAAGACGAGAGTATTCGCTTCTTTTTGTCAGCAATTGAGTCCCATTCA
>SDOA01000138.1 GCA_004524595.1 Candidatus Thorarchaeota archaeon
CAGATGCTCAAAACACCGATGTTGTGCAATTTGTGACAGATGGTGATGCGTCTGATACTGACTTCTATGAGACCAATTGGAATATTGAAACTCGATTAGATTATTCTACAACTCCAGCTCTCTCAGATGACCGTGGTAATGTAGATACTTCCGATCTTATCGGCTCTGGAAGTGTAACCTACTATGGCTCCAGTCTTTCCCCTCTTGCTAACGAAACCGATGTCTGGATTCTACATGATGTTTCTGGAGCATGGAGTGGAAACCTAGATGCTGGCAGCTTTAGCATCACCAGTATCGGTTCTTCTTCCCAAGTCCGATTGAATACCTATACCTTCAAGATTGTGTTTGAAGGTGCTGGTTCTGGTGGAGCTGATCTCTATTATTCTACTAGTCTAGTTGATACATTCATCACCGACCGAATTGAGATATTTGAAGCCGGTACCGTTGATGACCGCATTAATATTAATACCAACTGTGAGGTCTGGTGGAAAGCTAGGTACGAGTATGATGGTACCGCCGTACAGAGTTCTCTAACAATTGAGCTTAATGGGTCTAGAACTCTAATCTGGGACTCTGTTGACCTCTATTGGCGATGGGCTGAGTCTTGGAGTAGTCCTTATTCTGCAGGATTTGATGTTGATTCAGTAACTGAAACCGGGTATGGAATCTCATCTTGGACAATTTCTACAACTACTCAACAAGTGATATGGGATGCCCTAATCATAACCATAACTGATCCTATCGATCAACGAATCAACATCAATACGAATGCTACAGGTATCTTGCTCAGTGCTGTATACGCCTTTGATGGAATGCCATTCGATGGTGACTTCACACTGAACAATAGTATCTTCCAATATGCACTGCCCCAGAGACAAGCTTACACAGTATCATCTGTGTCTGATTATTATCATGGAATCACTGTGATTCAGAGTAATGATGTTACATTCTGTATCTGGGATCGCGTGTTGGTTGTGTCTGTTGATGCAGATGAGATATTCAATGATCCTGATGATGAGGTGAGAATCAGTGTTGTGCTCCACTACGAATTCGATGGCGCACAAATTACTGAAGGTACATTTACTATCGCAGGCTATCCTCTTACACACACCGAATCTGGAATATGGGAAGCTCTGATTACTGAGAGTACATTCATCACTGTAGATTTTGCTGATTTGGTAGTCTGTGAAGCAACGCTCTATGGAATCAGTGGATACAACATGAACAGCAACTCCGTCACAGTATACTGGGATAGACTCCAGTTCTATTCTGTGATTGCTTCTGATGAGCGAGTCAATATTGGCGATACAATAGATATCATTTGGAGTGTGCGCCTTGAGAATGCTGGTCTATCAATCACATCTGGCCTTACAGCTCTGATGACTGGTGATATCTCACTTTCACTTGTTGCAGGCACATATTCTGGGTCAGTATCGCAGACATCTGTAGGTTCTCTCACAATCGCAATAATCAGCGCATCATATGGAGCGATTGATCAATTCATTCAGACTGCATCAGATGTCACGGTAATATGGGACAGAATAAAACTGACATCAATCACTGCCACCTCCCTCTCACAGGATGTTGGCGTTGCCACTGAAATCCATGTAACCCTGGTCTATGAATATGATGATACTCCTGTGATTGATGGCGCAGTCAACTTGGGTGCTGATGGAACCACTATTGCTATGTCCTTCGATTCGACAGGTAGCTTCTGGGAAGCTTCAGTCACCAAGAATACTGCTAGTAGCTACACCTTCAGTGTTGCTAGTGTTTCTGACAACATTCACGGCATCTCCTCTCTCAATTTGAATGGATTGAGTGTGGAGGTTGAGTGGGTTGCAACTCCAGGATTTATTCCTGATACGATGACCCTGATGATTGTAGGTGGTGGAGCGGGTATTGCTATTCTAGGTCTTGCTATTGTAGCAATGCGAAGGAGAGGTGGTGAGGCTGCTGTTAGTTTAGTAGATATTGTGCAGACTGATTTCGAAAGTATTGAGGTTATTGAATCATCAGAGCCTGCTGAAATCATCCTCGAAGATGTAGAAACAGATTTAGTGGTTGAAGAACCCGTGTCTGATGAGATTGTTCCTTCAGAACCTGAACCAGATTCAGTACCTGATGACATTGAAAGTGCGGCCGACCATCAAGAATTCGAGGAGGTTGCTCCAACAGAAATTGAAATCGAAGAATCAAGTGACATCCTTCCTGAAACAGAACTCGAGCCTGTCGAAGAAATGGAGATAACTCCAGAAGAGGTCACGTCTGAAGAACCCCTCGAACCAGAACTTGAATCTGTTGAATCGATGGAGGTCCCTCTAGAAGAGGTTGTTACGGAAGAACCCCTCGAGTCAGAGATTGATGCCATAGAAGATGTGGTAGACATTAAACCAGGGGGCGAAGAAACTACTCCTATTGAAGAAGTGTCTCCGGAAATTTCCACCATTGAACACGAAGATATAGAGACTGACGTTTCTTTAGAACCAGAGATTGAAGAACCAATTCCTGATATCGAACCTGAAATACGCATTGAGGAGGTTGCACTTGAAGATCTCTCAAAAGAAGAAATTCTTGACCGTCTACCTCCTGAGGTTCGCGATGCCATTCCAGAAGGAGACCTAGAGAAGATGTCTCAGAAAGAGGCACAATCCCTGCTGAAGTCGTACAGTCCTGCAAAAGAGCCATTGCCAGAAATAGAACCCAGTGCACCCCCCTCTTCAGCTCTCCAAGCAGCTCTAGGTGGACATACACTCTCAGAACTTGATAAGAAGGAACTTCTCAAATTACTACCTGCGGATATCCGAGACACCATTAGCCCAGGAGAATTAAGACGCCTTTCAAAGAGGGAGCTCATTAGTCTTCTCGAATCGGTTCTAGATGTTGAAGAGTAGAGATGAGAAGACTTCCAATGAATAGCGGAAGTCTTTTCATTACCTCCCTTGATATTTGAACCGATATAGAGAATGAAGATAGAAGCTACATCCTGCAATCGATGTAATCGGACCATTATTCCTCCAAGACGAATCTGTCCTTATTGTGGACAGACAGCTGGAATCATGGAGCAGGTTGTTCTTGATAACAATGGGACAATCATTAGTTACACGACTCTCAATATATCTCCTGAAGGATCGTCACAAATTAGGCTCGCTTTGGTTAAATTGGAAAAGGATGCGGTTGTGCTCTGTCTGGCAGATGAGAATAAGATCGAGGAGATTGAGATAGGTTTACAGGTTGAACTAACATTAGATAATGAAACAAGATTTCGCTATAGAGTTATCAGGTGATGACTATTGGCATTTAGTTATGGATTTAAGTAAGGAATCCTCAGGCCAAATTAGGTTTCTACGATGGTAACGTATCTTTCAAATGCATTATGGACAGAAGACGAGATAAAATTCAGAGAGGAAGTCCAAGCTTTTTGTAGCAAAGAAATTGGTCCCATTGCTGATGAGATAGACAAGGGCCCCTATCCTAGAGAATTACTACATAAGATTGGAAAAGTAGGTTATATGGGTGTCCATCATGATAAATCAGTGGGTGGATCAAATAGAGGACTTTCTTATGAGATTATAGTGGCTGAAGAGATATCTGCAGTTAATGGTGGTCTTGATATGGCTCGCATGGCATCAACTACTCTCTATGGAATGCCTATAGCGAGATTTGGAACAGAAGAACAAAAGAAGAAATATCTCGAACCTGTCGTTTCTGGCGATAAGATTGGGTGTATCGGAATTACCGAACCAGACGTAGGATCCGACACCGCTGGGATGAAGACCCGTGCAGAGAAAGATGGTGATGACTGGATTCTCAACGGTGAAAAGCGCTACATTACAAATGGAAGTCAAGCTGATTACATGTGTGCCTTTGCCATTACTGATCCTAACGTCAGATCAAAGGATGGAATGTCCGCTTTCATCATAGATACAAAATCTGATGGTTTTAGTGTTGTACAGGACCATGACTTACTCGGAATGAAATCTGCTAGAGTTTCTTGGCTGAAATTAGATAATGTTCGTGTGCCTTCAGATATGGTCCTCGGAGAACTTGGGCAGGGATTCCATATTTTAATGGATGAATTAGACTCCGAACGCACTGCTATTGCTGGTGAGGCAATTGGCTATGGACGAACACCCTACGAGATTGCAGTCAAATATTCAACTGAGCGTCACCAGTTCGGGCGTCCCATTAGTGCTTTTGAAGGAGTAAGTTTCAAGATTGCAGACATGGCAATGAAACTAGAAGCAGGTCGTGCACTCACTCTTACTGCTGCAAGGATGTATGACCGTGGAGAGAAGATTACAAAACAAGCATCAATAGCAAAGCTCTATACCACTGAAGCTGCGATTCAAATCACTAACGATGCGCTCCAGATACTCGGTGGGGCTGGATACACAACAGATTATCCCGTTGAACGTTTCTTACGAGATGCAAGATTGATGACCATCGGGGGCGGGACTGCCGAGATCCTGAGATTCCTTATCCAAAGGGAAGTCTACAAGGAGTTCTTTCCTAGATAATACGAGGGAATCTTCCCCTCGTTATCATTCTTTATTTTGTCAAAAACTATTTCTTAGATAAATGTCCATCAAAAGGATACACGTTCTACGATATTGGGGAATAAAAATGGCTGATTTAGAATATTTGATGGTATTCACAGATGCAGGATTGCCAATCTATAGTAAGTGTTTTGGAACCTTCTGTAAAACCGCATTTAAAAATCCTGAATTACTCTCTGGATTTTTGTCAGCACTTCAGACATTGCCCCTGACTATTTCTTCCGACCTTAGTTTAGATTCAGTAAAGATGGGTCCAACAGAAATGCGATTTTCACGAACAACCCCAAGTGGACATACAATTGTCGTTGGATTACATGAGGACAAAAAGGAAATAGCAGACAAGGTATTCGATGCAGTATCTGGCATTCTTAGTTCTGACCGTTTTGTGGGTGTTGATTGGGATTTTATCTCTTCGGATATTATGCATGAATTTGAATCCCAGTTATTGAATACCGCTCTCATTGATGCATTACATGAGCATGGTGGATTTGAAGATCAGTGTCCTCTTGGAGATAACTGTCCAATTCACACAAATGCTCTTCAATATAAGACAAAACGGGTCAAAGTCTGGGATATGATAAAAGGGAAATATGCAGCGATGAAAGCTAGAATGAGTGGTCCCAGCTTGTAATTTCCATTAAAAAAATGAGGGGGAGGAGGGATATTCCTCCATCCACTAGTTCTTTGTTATTGCAGTGATTCTGTAAACATCACCAACAACTAAAATTGTTGCTGTGAAGTTATCTCCCACGCCTAGGAACACAAGAGTATACCAATCCGTAATATTCATCCAACTTGCTGTGCCTTCAAGGAACTCATAAGTTGAATTATCTGTCCTTAGTACAATGTGCTCTTGGCCATCTTTGGTGTAAGATTCTTTTGCATTCACACTGGCTGTGATATTGAAGGTACCTGATGGTTCTTCTTCAACAATACCGCCTAGTAATGCAATGTAATCAGTTCTTACTGCATGGACAAGTGACTCTCCAGATAGAGAACCACTAAGCGCACGCCAGATGAATCTGTCGACGTTTGATGCATCAACTAGACCAAGAGCATGCAATCTCATATTTGATGCAATATACTCTCCAAGATCTTCATCATAATATGCATCAGCCCAATATATTGGTGTATACCAAGTCCATTTAGTAACTGTGGAACTGATTACAACCGGGTACAGGAGTGGCATGGCTGCATAATAGAATCCACTTGCAACCTGACCAATATCAGCAAGAACATTGGCCGATGCAGAATCTCCACTGATGTATCCTCTTGTACTAAGATCATGATAGAAGACTTCCGTTGGTGTGGCACGAAATACTCCTGCTAGTGTTTTTTGAGCTGTTACTGGATGGACTGTAATGAATGCTTCAATCCTTCCGGAGTCTGGATTGAGGAGATATCGTGTATCCTCGTGAATCTCCAATCTGTCACTTGATGGCGGAATAAACCAGAGGAGACCTCCCGAAAACAGGTCAAATCCCTGCGCTCGACGGAAACTTCCCCACCGTGATATTTGACGTTCAAGCCATTCCTCTGAATAAGCTTGAGTAATCCAATCTGGAGTTTCTTCAATTGAATCATAATGGAAGACTGTTCCATTTTCTGCATATACAACCGGTCCAATGGCTCTCTCTACAAAATCAAAACCTAGAGGAGTTCTGGTCTGAACATAGACCAAGTCACCAGACGGTGTCCATGTGGGATATGCGTATTCATACAATGAGGTCATGTCATTTAAATAATTACCAAATTGAATGTTTTTATCCCAAAACAATCCTTCTCCAACAGGAATAGTTGTCGAAGTTATTACCTCTGGTTCTTTGGATTGTGGGTCGTTCGCGTCTATAACAATGAATCCTTTCACATAATTCTGCGCAAGGACATTCGTAGATATTATCGTACATACCCACACTAATGTGCCATTACGAATTGTGATATGTGCAGCAGCTACTATTGCATTTGACCCGAATGGAGATATGTGCTGTTTTGCTACATATTTGGCATATTCCTCAGTTACAAGCCTTACCATATGATCAGGTATGGGATTTGTAAAAAGAGGCTCATCCGTTTCAGTAATCATAGAGTCAAAGTATTCTGCATTCGAAACCCCTGCTGTCCAACTTATCACCCCTGAGAACATTGGAACTGTGATGAGAATGATAAATCCCAGACATGCGAATGGAACTCGAATCCCCTGAAGCATCTCTTCAATATCTCCACCTGGACGAAACCCACTTGTAAACATCATAATAGCTCCTAGGCTCATAATGAGACCTAAGATTGCCCAGGGTAATGCTGCAGCAAATAGAAGGCAGATAATTACCCATGCAACTGTCCCCCATGCGAGACGTAATGGTAGCCATTTAATGAGCATATTGGGTCTTGTAAATCTGGCAGAGAAAGGAATTGGTATTGAATGTGCAATCAGTGATATTAATAGAAATAGAAGTACATTCATATATTGACCTCTCTCGTTGTGATTTCTAATGCCGCTAATACTTCTAGCCTTTTAGCGTTTTCCCGCAGTCTGTCTATACCACAAAACTGCTCCTCCGGCTTTTAGGAGGTTTAACATTCTCTCAGGGAGTGGTCTACCATGAAGCACATCTCCACTACCCCGAACAGCAAGAGTTCCCTCAAACAGGTTAACAGTTACTGTTTCTCCATCTTTCACAAGTTTTCCTACATTGGGTAAAATCAGTAGAGGAAGTCCTACATTGAAAGCATTCCTATAGAAGATCCTAGCAAAAGACTCAGCAACAACACATCCCACGCCCGATTCGAGAAGTACTTTTGGAGCCTCTTCACGGGATGAGCCACCTCCAAAGTTCCGACCTCCTATTACAACATCATTCTTTTTTACTTTTGATGCAAAAACTGGTCTGGGAATTTCAAAAGTGTGTTTAGCCATTTCTGAATACTCAAGAAGTGTAAGATATTGACCTTGAATTATCTGGTCGGTATCGACATTGTTGCTAAATACCCAGGCTCTTCCTGTGATGTTCTTCAAATCTAATGGCACATCTCATACACTCCTTGGATCTGTAATTGCACCTTTTAGCGCACTTGCTGCAACAGTGGCTGGTGATGCCAAGTATATTCTCGAGTTTTGATGACCCATCCTTCCTCTAAAGTTCCGATTAGTACTAGATATACAGACCTCGCCTGCGCCTAACACTCCAAGGTGACCACCTACACACGCTCCACATGTAGAATTGGTGACAATTCCACCTGCATCCATGAAGATCTTGATCAGCCCTCTGTCAAGAGCCATCATGTACGTCTGTTTACTTGCAGGTGTTATAATAAGTCTGACACCTTGTCGTATCTTTTTACCCTTCAAAATCTTTGCAGCAATCTCCAAGTCTCCAATCCTACCATTTGTACAAGACCCGATGAACGCTTGATCTATGGGAACACCACTCACATCTCTTACTGGTTTTCCATTAGTTGGGCTATCTGGAATTGCCACCATGGGCTCAAGAGGCTTTTTCTTAAGATCATATAATCGTGTATCAAGATATTCCGCATCCGAATCTGGCAAGGTTTCCTTCCACATCTTTGACGGTGCCAGCGATTCCATCCATTTGCGTACATGATTATTCATGAGCATTGGCGCACATTTTGCTCCTGCTTCCACAGTCATATTACACATGGTCATACGTTCGCCAACCTTCATGCTATCAATTGTATTTCCGTGGAATTCAATTGATTGGTAGTTAGCTCCATCTGGTCCAAGATCAGAAATTATCCTGAGAATCAAATCCTTGCTCATCACCGTTTCCGGTAGTTCTCCATTTACTTCAATGCGGATTGATTCGGGTACTCTAAACCAGCACGAACCTGTTGCCAGAATTAATGCGGAATCAGTCGCAGCTAAACCTGTTGAAAAAGCATTGAAGGCTCCATAGGTTGTCGAATGAGAGTCACTTCCAATAATGAGTTCTCCTGGGGTGATAAGCCCTTGTTCAGGAAGGACATGATGTGATATACCACAGTCGACATCAAAGAAATGGGTGATATTCTGCTCCTTTACAAAATTTCGATTTCTTCGATGGATTTCGGCGCTATTGATATCCGATGCAGGTGCCCAGTGATCGTTTACGACAACAATGCGCTGTGGATCCCAGACCTTTTCAAAGTCCATCTCCTTTAGAATTGGGATTATTCTTGAACCCAACACCTCATGGACCATTAGCAAATCTATTCTGGCTTCAACAATGTCCCCTGCAGATGCTTTTCCATCTGTTGTGTGACTTGCAAGCAATTTCTCTGCAAGAGTTTTGCCCAAATAACTCACTTCCCTACTCCATATTTTTTATTGCATGTATAATTGTGGTTGCTACGGTCTCCGTGGAACTTGGTGTTATATGACTCCATTCTCCAACACATAGGTCCTGCGTTCTTATCTTGCCTTCTCGTAGTACCGCGGCAACAGAGTTAGTGACTATCTTTCCTGCATTTAGAATTCTTCTATCTTTGTGTTCAACTCCTAACCAATCCAACATCATTCCCATTGCTAATATAGCTGCTATTGGATTGGCTGTGTTTGTTCCTGCATATTTTGGTGCCGAGCCGTGAACTGGTTCAAAGACACCATGTCCGTTTCCAATATTTGCAGCAGGTGCAACACCGAGCCCTCCCTGTATAGCAGCACCTAAATCTGTGATGATATCTCCAAACTCATTAGGCGCAACCACAACATTGTAGTATTCTGGTTTTCTTATGATCCACTGTGTCCATGCATCAACATATGCATAATCTCTTTCAATTTTTGGATACAATGCCCCTACTTCATCAAAGACGCCTCTGAAAAGTTGGCAGCCTGCCAGCAGGTTGCTCTTATCTACACAGGTGACGCGTTTGATACTATCAGCTGGTGCTCCTTTCCCTTTCTTCGCGATATCGAATGCATAACGAATTACTCTCTCTGAACCTTTCCTGGTTATTACCCGGGAATCAACTGCAATTTCGGGAATTCCTCCTCTGGATAAGATACCACGAGTAGGTGCATAAAGCCCTTCAGTATTTTCTCTGACAATAGTCATATTCACATGTTCAGGTCCTTTACCTTTGAGGGGTGTCCATACACCATCATAGAGTTTGACCGGCCTGACATTTGCATAGAGGTCAAGATCCATTCTGAGACCTATGACCACGCTATATCCTGCGAGGTTTCCGTCTGCTAACCGAATGCTTTTACCTGAACTATCACTTGCGCCAATTGCACC
>SDOA01000033.1 GCA_004524595.1 Candidatus Thorarchaeota archaeon
ATTAGACTCTGGAGAACTCGTTACTTTTGGTTTATGTCTAATTGTTGTGTTTATAGCATACCTCTATAGAATTACAAAATACTATGGAAAATGTGATCCAACCTCATCAGACCCTTATATCGCATGTGAGATCGAGCACGATATATTGTCTAAGCCCAAATTAGGTCTCTATCTAATTCTTGCATCTGTTGGTGCATTGCTCGGTGGTGAGGCTCTGTCATCCTTCGCTCATTTTGCAATCGATGAGATTGGACTTCCGATTATTCATGCGGCACTTTTATTGGTTGTATTCGCTGGAACTCCCGAATACCTCATCGTTGCGAGCAGCCATCGAAAGAAAGAACTTGAGATAGCTCTCAGCAATGCCTTTGGAGGCATTGTTCAGGTCTTCTTTGTTGTCTTTGGGTTCACTATGATCGCGTCAGGAATACTTGGTTACTTTGACCCAATGCATCTTGGTCTAGAGATTCTTCCCATCGAGCTCTACTCTGTAGTACTGCTGTTGTTTGCTTTCCCAACGATGTTCATATTAAGAGCAATGATAACAGACGATGCGAAGATTAATGCCTTAGAATCAGTTGCAATGATAGCTGTCTTTATCATGATGCTCTATATTCTACTGGTCTATGGGGGAATATGATCTCACATCTCCTTGAACGAATCCAAATCAGTATTGGCGATATTCTCCTAAGATTTGGACTTTAATGATGCATTCTAGGTTCACGAACTCATCAGGTTCTTCCTTATTGCTGTGTTTTATCGCAACTACATCTTTTCCAACTAATGCAACAGTTCCTTCAGCAACTATCATCATACCTGGTCCATAGAATCTTAGACGTTCGCCTGATTTGACTGCGTTCTGGAGAATACTCTTAAGTGTGTAATCTTTCTCGATTTCAGACATGTGTATTACTATTACATTCCATGGAAATAAGGATTGGCAAAACCTTAGGCGTTACCAATTCTTGCGCTAATCCGAATCTCTTTTTATGGATGCTAGTTTGACAAGTTGGATGCATGAGATGTACAGGGAAAGTAGGTCGCTAATAGGTTTACTTCTTGTTTTCACAATGGTTGTAGCTCTATTACTCATACCATCTGTTTCAGCCTTTGGAACCTCTCAGGATACACGAGATGGATGGGCTGCCATAATGGAGATCAACTATTATCCAGAAGGTTGGACAGACATACCCACTAATTATAATGACACACACAGGTGGGTAGACACACTAACAAGTCTTGGCTGGCAAGAGAGTCATATACTGATTGTGAATGAAGCATTTGATCTGGCACAAGTCGTAGAGGCTATTCAATTTCTTATTGATAACACTGACGAGAACGATATTGCACTCCTGTTCATTGCTGCTCATGGAATGTGGTTGAATAACACAATTGCCCAAAATGACACTTTTGTACACAAATGGGAAGAGATACCCAGTCAGAACAAATTGCTGTGTATCAGTTCATGTCTGGCTGGAAGATTCACAGAACTGGTCGCGGATGATCCTAATCCCCAGATTGCTATCTCGGCTGTTGATGCAGATGAATACTCTTGGGCTGGTCTTGTGGAGGAAGGACTTCCTATAATAGGATGTGTGTGGAACTACTTCTTCACGAATGCATTACTCAATATCACTGCTGATACTGATTTTAATAATGATGTGAGTGTAGAGGAAGCGTTTGATTTTGCATACCCCCTCACACGTGCATATTATGAAGACTACGTATATCCATACTCATATGAATGCAAATTATTGAATAACTTTGTAGCGCCTCATCCAGGAATGGATGACAACTACGAGGGCGAGCTTTCACTTCGATTAGAAGGCACTACATCACTTACTGAACCTGTAGTGATCTTTGATCTGGGGCTTGTAGCTATTCTGGCTTCTGTTGGGGTAGTGGTTGTTCTTATTCTAGTTGCTATAGTAAAACGACGATAACTAGATTATTTTACAGGAATCTGTCTTGGTCTCAGTATTATCCATTATCTGATCTACATACAGCGTAGACTCGTAATTGTTACTTCCTAATTTAAGTGGAAAAAAACGAGAAATGGACATCTCAAATCGAGATGTCCCAGAGTAATCTTTTAAATGATACCTACTCGCTTGCCGACCTTCTCGTAGGCTGCTAGAGCAATGTCTAGCTGCTCGTTGGTCAGACCAGAGTTCATGATGTTTCTAATCCTGGCCTTGTCACGTGCAACCATCGGGAATACGATTGGTAAGGCGAGGATACCTTCTTTATAGAGACCCTCACTTAGAGCAACTGCTTTTGAGCTCTCACCACACATTGCAGGAATGATTGGCGTCTGACTGTGTCCTGTGTCAAATCCCATCTGCTGGAGTCCCTTGATGAAGTATTCTCGATTCTCCCAGAGTGTCTTTACATGTTCCTCTTCGGTTTCCAGCACATCAATAGCTGCAATACATGCAGCTGCAGTGGCTGGTGGATGTGAGGCACTGAGTAGCCATGAACGGCTCTTGTTCAAAGCGTAGTTCACCATATCACGACTTCCTGAGACGTGACCGCCCATGACTCCGAAGGCCTTTGAGAACGTACCCATCTCGAAATGGACATCCTTGTGTGTGAGATTGAAATGTGAAACAATACCTCGACCGCCTTTACCTAAAACGGCCTCGCCATGAGCATCGTCCACGTATATCATGGCTCCATGCGGTTTTGCAGCCTTGACGATTCCATCCAGAGGTGCGATGTCTCCATCCATTGAAAAGACTCCATCTGTGATGAGAAGCATCTTCTCAGGTTTTTCCTTCTCGACCTCTTCAAGAACCCTCTCAAGGTCTGCAACGTCATTATGCTTATAGACAAAGCGAGTAGCCTTCGTCAGTCGTACGCCATCAATGATTGACCCGTGATTTAGTTCATCGCTAATGACTGCATCGTTTTTATCAACAAGTTGGGGGATAAGACCCTCGTTTGTCGCAAATCCAGCACTATATGTGAGTGATGCCTCAGCATCTTTAAATGTAGCGAGACGTTTCTCCAATTCTAGATGGAGGTCCATGGTGCCAGCAATGGCACGGACAGAACCTGAGCCAACACCGTGTGTCTTGATGGCTTCAAGAGCTGCTTCCTTGAGCTTTGGGTGGTTGCTGAGATTCAGATAATTGTTGGAGCAAAGCATGATGACTTCTTTGCCATCAATCTTTGCCTTTGGGGTACTAGGACCCTGAAGCTCTCGAATTCTCCAGTTTAAATTCTGCTCGACGAGTTTGTTGTATTCGTCACGCATCCAACCTGTTGGGTCTCTCATGATCTTCACCAATTAGAAACGGTCATCTCACTCCCGAGGAGTGGACTTATCTATATGAGGGCGCGATTCTTGCCCTATTTATGAGCTTCGATGTTTACCATAAACAATTCCTATTACCACAAGTACTACTATTATTCCGATAATTGATCCGATAACGATAATGTCGTAGTTTGCTTCTGTTGATGTGAGAACTGTAAATTTGCAGACAAACATGTCAAAATCTCCCCCTTTGTACGAATCCTGATACGGTTCTACAAGTGGGAAATTCGTAATAGAGCTTGTGTGGCCGAACATGATAATGCTGTTGGTTCTAATATCCAAACCCAAACCAAAACTGTAGTCAGCTCCTGAACCTCCATAATAGGATGCAAATTGATTGAACTGACCGTTTTTGTTTAGTTTGCAGATAAACGCATCAATGTATCTATTATACCCCTGATATTGATCTATTGTTGGAAGATCACTCGACCTAGTGCTTCCGCAAATAACCAGATCTCCATTATTATCTACCACAACTCCATGGACACCATCATACTGACTTCCACCAAAAAAGGTCGAGAAGCCTATGGAATAATCATTCCCATCAATCTTTGCTATGAATCCATCTGTTTCTCCTCCTGCATAGCTGGATTGGTTGGCATTAACAAGAGGAAAAGATATGGAATTGGTTTCGCCAATGAAAATTATGTTGTCATTATGATCAACAGTCAATTCTGTCAATCCCCACTGCCTATTACCTCCATAATAACTACTGAAGAGGAGTTCCTGGCCATCTGCGCTTAATTTACTGATGTAATTATCATATGTGCTGGTACTTTTGTTGCACAGGTTGCTTACTTGTGGAAAATCATCTGAGTCTGTATACCCAGCAATAATGATATTATCTACTGAATCCAGAGTCATGCTCCTGATGCTTTCAAAGCCATTTCCACCAAGATATGTTGAGAAGAAAATAGTCTGACCATCACCACTTATCTTAGTTACAAAACTATCAGTTCCATTCTTTTTATTGGGCTGGTATGTATCTTCTGTTGCTGTAAGCCCATCAATGTCAGTACTACCTACAAGGATGATGTTATCCGAAGAATCAATCCCGAGATCAACGACCCAAGTGCTTGTTCCGCAAATGTATGTTGAAAAAATGAGCTCCTGTCCATCCGAGCTAAATTTGGCAAGAAAGACCTCTCTTGTACTTGTACTTCTGTTATCCTTGATAGGATTCTTTAATGGTAAGTTGGTGCTATCAGTTGTACCTGCAACAACAATATCATCGTTGCTGTCGACTGCAACGGTATAGATGTACTCGTCAGCGCTTCCGCCAAAAAATGTTGAAAAAATGAGTTCTTGTCCATCCGGACTGAACTTGAAGATAACCCCATCATCTGATCCATTTATCTCAAGCTGATATCCATTCACTATCGGAAAATCAGTCGATGGACTTTTTGAAGCCAGTACAATATTCCCCTGTGAGTCTATTGCTACTCTCCCTGTACCATCCTCGCCATTCCCCCCAAGAAGCGTTGAGAATTCAATATTTAGAGGACAAACGTTTCCTTCCTCATCACTAACAGCAATTCCTATTGTTATTAAAAAGACACTTGATAGAATCAACCCGACTACGAAAATGACACGCGCTGTATTCTGTTTCAAATCAACCACCTGTTTTTTGAAATGGACCTGAACCTGCAATGACTACAAGTTTCGACTAATTCGCTAAACATTTTCTCTGCTTACTTATAATCTAAGATTTCATAGCAAGAATTCTCTTCTTGCTTTTATCTTGAGAGAAGTATAGACTAGTTTTCCGATTCTGTAAACGGATAATCATCATATTTATTGCATTGAACCTAAGAAAAATGGAAGCAGTGTAATAGGCCGCGTCTCCATTTCATAGATAATGAAATCACCCTGAGGGAGGGAACAATGGCAAACCCGATATCATTGAGGAAACAGGCTAATCTACTTTCAATCACTGTAC
The DNA here is from genome assembly GCA_004524595.1 of Candidatus Thorarchaeota archaeon. The sequence goes on from SDOA01000033.1 coordinate 5,259, forward strand.
TATTAATATCAGCTAGCTCTATCTGCTGTGTTTCTGGAGCAGAGAATACTCCTCCGACAGTAACTGAAGATTTTCTATTTGCGCCTTCATGGAACCTGGATCTGTCTGATTCTTATTCAGGCAGTTTAGGTATTCCTGGATTTGGAGTGAGCTTTAGTTTTTCATATTCCTTTGATGCAGGTGTAGCGTTACCTGTCATTCTATCGGTGGCACATCCGAAATACGTACTCCCAGATACCAGTTCAATTCTCAATGTGACTGCATTGGGCGATGATTCAGCACGAGCCTGGGCGTATGCTTCAGGCTCTTTTGATGCAAATTTGGACGCAGGCCTCTTCGGTGTTTATAATCTTGTAGACAGGTCAATCAATCTGGGCGATGAAGTGGATTTTGTAACACCTTTAGGTATTCAAGACTCGCAGGCTCTTGATGCAGAAATGGTCCTTGGTTCTCAGACAATTAGTATGATATTGTACTCCACTACTATTGAGCTAAAACTCAGAATATCTACTCAGGTCATCACATCGACTTCTCTTTCAACGCACATGAGTATGAGTGGTGATGCTTTGACAGCACCTATTGATGAAAATCTGGAATGGCTCTCAGAGGACACTATTCAGTCAATTCCCTTTACAGTGAATGATCAAGAGGGTACATATGTTGACCTCTCATTTAAAGAAGTGACTCTCTATCTCTATACTCTCATCTTCACTATCGTCAGTTTTACTGTGTACTTGGTCATCGATGGTACTACCATGGCAAGTATTACAATTCCTGTGCCAGGATTGGATTTTGTAATCGCTGGAGAGAGCTCAGCACCTGAAGGAGATGTCTCATTCCATATCCTTGCAGATGCTTCAGGCACAACACGTGACCTTGGGAACAAACTACTATCGATATATGTAGGTGTCCCACTATTGTTTCCAGCCTTTCTCTCACCTGGATTCCTCCTGATGGTGATTCCTGCTGCGATAGGGATTGCATATGGTCGAAAGAGGGATGAGGGTTCGAAGGCTCTCGGTTCTGTCCTGCTTATGATTGTTCTCTTTGGAGCAGCATTGAGTCTTGGATTTCAACTAAGCAGTCAATCTGGTTTCGACAGCTTCCTAATCAATTGGATGACACTTGTTGTCCCTATCTTTGTATTTACTGGAGACTTCATTGCTTTCTTCTTGACTTACTTACCTTGGATGTTAGGCGGTTTGGCAATTGGAGGGGCAACGAAACGACCAAAGATTGGAGTAATTCTTGCATTTGGAATTCCCTTTACTCTATTTCTCTTGGCACATTATATTGCGACTGGATTTATTGGACTCACTGCAATCACAGATGTTGAGGTCAGTCGTAATATTCTCGTTTCAGGAACAATTGCCGCTTGTTTTGGCGCTGTTGGCGGAGCTATTTGCAAAAATCACAATAGCTAAAAGAATGGTATTAAGGGATTTTGATTCTAGTATGCGTATCGGTAAGCAAACGGACAAATGGGATTTTTAATTCATAATGAGGTATGGCCAATAAGAAAGCTGGCATAAGCTTATTTATAGTACCTTTAGTCTTTGAGTCTGCCTGAATATGGTAAATGACACGCTTATAGTAGATTCAGAGTTTGCTCTTACTAACCTCACACCTGCAGGAAGAGTGGCAGTAGCAATTATTCGGTGTGAAGGGATAATGATAGCTCCATCAGCTTCTGTCTAAGAATTATTGAACATCAAGCGTAGCTGTCAGGAGATTAACGCTGGGGGATATTAACAAAGTACAACAAGAATGGCGAAAAACCGCCTTCTCTTCTTACTGCATTTTCGATGAAGTCCATAATATAATGAGTAGTGGTAAGGGTCCCCCTCCCCACCACCTATGCAGCAGATTTGTTTTCTTTTGCCCCCGAACTTATGGATATTTTATTGATAGTTTGTCTGCGATAGCTGCAGTCAATTTGCTGGTATCCATTCTTTTCAGAAAATTCTGGATTGACAGTAATTCGTTAGTAAGCCCTTCCAAAGAGGTAGTCTGTTCTTGGACCCAATTATGAACACCCTCTTTGATTGTGTCTGTTGTGACCTGATATCTCCTAGGTCTTGGCAGAAGTTTCACTAAAACGAATCCTCTATTGGCAAGTCGATTTAATCTATCATATAATTGCGTCTTCTTTAGTTTTGTAGAGTCTAATAACTCATCCAGAATCTCCATGGCTGATGGAAATTTCCCGTGCAATTCTCTGAAAGATGAAATTGTATTGATTATACTTGCATCCGTTGATGTGAGTACTTGATCTAGAAGATATTCAACTGGTGCCCCTTCCACGTCAATACTTAGAATCGGTAGATCAATCAATTACTTCACCACGTCGTATCTAATACTCAAGTGGCAAATGAATACACGAATGATATGATAAGAATTTTTTACGGTTCAGTTATTTTTCACTGCCAAAATTCCGATGGTAGTACTGAACAACAACGGGACAATACCATCATTCTTGAGTCTTGTTTTTGTATCAAAAAGTAGTTACGTAGCAAAGATTTGATTAGATAGCAGGGTACGTATGAACTACAATGACAATTAATCCATCAGAAATTCCCTTAGATTCTTCATTGGCAATGATACAAAATCTCCAGAATAAAATCATGTCTCCTAGTGAATTTCAACGAGAACAGATGAATCTTTTGCACTCAATTATTCTTGATAATGCAATTGTTGGTTGTCGTTTCGATCAAGTCTTGGTAGAAGTGCTTCGCAAATTAAGAATGGGAATCGTCCTTGATCGAAATACATCGAGGTCGCGAACTTCATGGTTAGCTGGAACCATCAACAAACAGAATGTACTGATGGTTCTTGATTCAGTAATTAAAAATGGAACCACTAGAACATCAATCGATATTTGGAGTGATCTAGAAGAACTACCTGCGGTAATGCTTCATTTACTTCGTGAAACACCTTTGGGTGAAGTATCAGAGAACTATCAAGCAATTGATGTATCATGGCATCAAATAAAGGAAAATAATAACAATCAGCTTGTGATTGAACTATCATCACAAGAAGCTGATTCACGACTCCTTGATGAAGATATCCTATTCTTTGTTGACTATCAAAGAATCGTCACTGAAAGGTTCCGTGCAGGATTTCCAGTAGATCGTGAGAGGGTATCTGTTGCTGTAGACCTTGCAAACGTTCATGCTTCATATGAAGGTAAACTTGATGATTCCTATTTGATTCTCTATATCAGTGATGCCTCATGGAAATCAGTTGACAAATACTATCAAATCCGTTTCTCCTGGAAAGAGGCATTGATTCACCAGATAAGTCAACATCTTTCAACTGGGATTAGATTGACAAGTTTCAATGAACTCTCTCAAACACTAAATCTAGAAACCAATAATAATTCGATGATTGCTAAGAGGTTGTTTTTTGATTTTTGCAGTTCCCTTGAAGTTGCGGGATGCAAGAGTCAGCGAGTATCCGATCACTGTTCTCGTGCACTTGTTCTTACAGCATTAGTAATTTGTTTCAATCCTCCGCGAGGTCTCTCTGGTTATCTTGAGATGGTTCTTGGAGATCAAGAATTTGAATCTCTCTCTAATTTGGGGAGCGAGCGTACCTGGCGCGAACATCTGTCTGGCATTGTTAATCTTGCACAGGACTTTCGACCCACTAGTGTTACGCTCACTGGTTCAAGAAAGAGCAGGAAACCTGGAAGACCGCCTACTCAGTTGGTTCCAAAGACACCTCCTATGGATTTATTCATGAACTTTGTAAACAGACCTGAATCAATCGTGTGTAAATTCTGTCGATTCAATAACTCACAGTCTTAGATCCTACAGCTTGCGTTTGACAATTCCATCACACGTTATTTCAATATTGACACCATTATTTTCACCAAGTTCTCTGATTCTCTCACGAATTTCAGCTTCTGATAGTCCTACCATTACTGATAGTCTCTCTAGAGTAATTTCATCATATGATTGAATTAGTTCAAGAACCCTCATAGATTCCTCAGATTCAATTACTACCATTGATGAGCCTGCTACCTTTCTTTTCCAACCAAAATAGCTGACCAATGCTATCATTCCGAAACTGAGAGATAATCCGATAGTTAAGATAATTGGAGAGATTGATGTTGGAATAGTTAATACGGCCAATCTTGAAGCATTTTCCCAAGGATATAGGAGAGGATAGAATAAATTGTGCACTCCCATCCCAGATGGATAGAGCATTATTGAAATTCCTAGTGATGAACCTGGTAGTACATTGAATTCATTGAGAGGTAGTCTAAATTCATAATGCACACCATTCGGAGTAACTGATGATTTAGACAAGAAGCCAATTGGGATGGTGACAAGTCTGAAATATGTAATATAACCATCATCAGAAGATACAATCGCTTGGAGTTCATCATACCCTTCCCAGGCATCTGGTGAACCTTTGTTATACCATATAGACATGGTTGGAGTTTCATTATTACCATTATAGACCCCGTCAAACGATCCATCAACAATTAATGCTGCACGAGAGTCATGTCCTGTTTCAATTGGCGAATCAATTGCTAAATAGATGAACTTGTCATCACTCCCTATCATGACATCAACTGCAAAATAGATGCCATCCATTCTAACAAGATCCAAAGTATGTAGTGTGTTTATTGGCCATTCATTCGAAAGTATAATCCCATCAATTGTTGGAAGTTTGCTCATCCTCTTTGCAACCAAAACAGGAGGTTCTCCCATTGTATTGAAGACATATCTAGCACTAGCCCAAATATCATATCCATAGCCATCAAGGCAATAAACCTCAAGGGCGTGTTCACCCGCAGAAGCTGGCAAACGTATGTCACAATTCTCATCTCCTGAAGTATTAGCAGCTCCATCCCATGACCAAAAAATAGTTCCATTATGTCCCACTGCTGTAATATCGATTGGATCACCTGCAAGATTCATTGTATTGTTGCCTGGACTATCCAGAGAAATGAACGGTGGTGATTCTGTTATCATAGAGTGGTGTTCACGAATTGTGATACTGTCTATAATAACGCTTCCCTCTGTTATAATATCCCTATTTTCAGTGATGGCAATTTTAAAATGCAGTGGTCCAGATGGCATTGTATCTCCGATGACCGCCATTCTAATTTCATCAACATATGCAATGAGAACGGTAGAGTTCCATACCATTCTATAATCATGGAATACTGATGAGTCAATTCCGGAAAGCATTTTGAAAGTTCTTTTTCCAGTATCAGTTGCTACTTTCTCAAGCAAGACTGTAGAATGCGCTCCCTGAAAGAGAACAGAGCTGTTACCAAAAAGATAGTTATATTCAGTCATCGGTGTATGATTAGTCCATCCCACACAGACTACAGCATCTTCTTCAATCAGCTTCATTCTGATAAGTACCTCATGCCCAACTTCAAATGTTTGCATTGATGTTAAAGTCCTGAAAGAGTGTCGAGAGGCATTCATCACAAATTGATCGCCCTCAATCCAGCTTACACTTCCATTTCCATAAGATTCGAGATTCCAGAGTGATTGATTATATCCTGGAAATGAATCGAATTCATCATGCAACACCGAATTTCCAAGACTTGATACAGGAAGATGTCTTGTATCAATATTCTTTTGTACGGAATCATTAGTTTGTGTCATTACATTTTTCTCAGAATTCATACTTGGTATAATCAGAATCAATAATATCATTGCAATAAGTGGTCTGCCAGTTGATTTCATTTCACCTCTCCTCCATCATTTCCTTTTTCGCTCCCCTTTTTAAATTCAGAGAGATTTCTAATATATCCTTGTTCAAATTCAATTATTGAAATATCAACTAAACCCCTACTTACAAGTTTTCGAACCAACTTTTCAACAAGACTTCTGTCAAAACCTAGTAGGCGTGTTAGACGATCTATTGAGATCTTATCATAGGAGTACAAAAGTGTCTTGACTCTTTCAAGGTCATCATCATCAAGAGTCTTGTTAAGTGACACAGCTCTCTTAGTTGAAACCACGTAGAGTGAGATAAATATCACAATTAGTAATACAGCTACACTTCCACTCACAGTGTATAACAAATTCAGTGAATTTGGATTATAAACATCAGAGCTTCGAATTATAAGTAGTTCTGAAAAGATACCATATCCCAAATAAGCCGGGTAGAATGAATCATATCCCCCTCTCGAAATGACTATACCAATTCCGATTCCTTTTGTTGCATTCCCATTGATATTTGTCAGATTAAACAGTAACTCAATAGTACTTCCATGCTCATCAGCTGAGCTTGATGCAATCATTCCAGGAAAGAGAGAGTTTGACAGTTTGTTTCCTGATGCTGAAAAAACCTCACATAACGAACCATATGAACTTGGTGTACCAACAGTCACACAGATGTCCTCTGGTACTAATGTTACATCAGCATCCCAAATATTATCTCCATCACCATCAATTAAGAGAGATATTCGAGAGTTCCATCTATCAGGGAGTTTGGTTTCAATTCCAATATAGAGTGATTCTTCAGGAAATGATATATACATGGTCATCTCCTCGAAATCTCTATTTTCATTCATTATATTACCTAAAATGATTGCAGATTGTTGTTGCTCGCCAGAATTGATGACTCCGTCTATCAAGGGACTTCCTCTCATTTTCGGACAAGTCATTATCAGTTGATGTTGGAACACACCGAAATAGTATGTTTTCGAACTCCAAACTCCCAAGATATTTTCAGTGAACACCTCAAGTTTGTGAGTTCCAATTTGATTAGGTGCTGCAAAATCCCATGGTGCGTCAATAGTTTCATTGTCCTGACCATCCCAAGAATAGAACAACTGGCCAATGGAACCTCTGATTTCTAAGTCGATGTAGTCATGATGTGTGATCTCTGAACCATTTAATGGCCATATGAGATTAATCTCTGGTTGTAGAAGATCTATCGAACTCACAGATGATACTTTTACAAAATCTATGGCTAATCGATCAGAACCACTTCTTTCATGGTGACCAGATGTGGCAATGATGAATGGAAGGGAGATCTGAGGAATCATCCGACTAATGACAACTTTTTCTTCGTTATCGATTAACAACTTAACAAGTGTTGGATGCCATTCTAATCTAAACTCATGCTCATTACGAAGAGATAGATGTTCAACTGGCGCTGCAATTCTATTTCCATTGCAGTAGGTCACCAAGCAAAGTTCATTATCCCAATAGTCAATAAAAACTGCGTTTTGCGATAATCTGAGGTTTGCTTGCCACTCATTTTCAGAATCTAATATCTTGTCACTCCAACCAATTCCAAAATAGCATAATCCCTCTGTGAACGTTATCTTAAACTCCGCTATAACATTGTATCCTGTTTCGATGACTGACTCTAAAATTGAGTAGGATATTGGTTCCGCTTCTAAAACTGACCACTCCTTATTCTCCCATGTTATCGATGGATTACTGTGAGTAGAAAGATTCCATATTGATATGTCGAAACCAAGTGGAATAGATGTAAAATTATCTTCAAATAACAACTCGTCTGTGTCTGCGGTATGAGAATATTGCTGAGTCATTGATTCGAGCGACTGAATATGATTTAGAGAATGTTGCTGCGCATCTCCGATAAGATAATCTCCGCAATAGAACGGGCATATACCAGACAGGATAACTACTATTAGAAGAATCCCAGTTCTCCATTCTGGAATCCGTGCAACCTCCACCTTGCAATAATTTAATTGCTAATATTGGCTAACAAAACCAATACAAAAGACTTCTTCTTAGCAATATGAACAGTCTAATTTTTCAAGATTTCAGTTTCAATAAACCTAGGCAGATCTACCGATTCTGGATCTCTACCAAAAAGAGCCTTCAGATACTGAATTGCCTGTGCAAGAACATCCGCAGTGTCGACAACATATTTTCGATCAACTACTTGAGGTTGATAGACAGAAATTGGTGCCCAGACATCCTCTTTCAGAGCATCTCGTACTTCTTTCTCTTGTTCTGGTTCTAGATTCATCTGCTCTTTGAAATAATTGAAATCTAGTGCCTTCTTAAGTCTAGCAATTAGAATTAACGGAAGTTTCTTTTTTGCTCCAGTATTATCAACAACATAAGAACGATATGCTATCAACTCGCCTTTGAGTGGAATTGAATGCTCAACGTTGACTGCTTCAAAGATTTTTCCCAATCGAAGTTCTCCTAGAGACCTTTCATTCCAATTCTCCTTATTCCATTTTTTGAATTCCTTCATAGGAACCCACGAAGTCATCCATTTTCGAAATAACTCGATATCAAGTGGAACCGATGACTCCAATTGAACCTGCTCTCTAGCCTTTCCTCTTGGCTCAATAAACAATCTTGTCTTCATGCGCTCAACTGTCCTATATTGAACTCCATTTTTGTTTTAGCGGGGGACAAGATAAGGATTATTCAATTGTCGAACCTGAGTCTGGTTTTATTTATGTTTAATGAAAGATCCTTCGCGATATTCTCTAAATGCTTCCTCTAGTTCCTCTCTCGTATTCATAACGATTGGACCGTACCAAGCAATCGGTTCTCCAATTGGTTTTCCTGATATCAACAAGAAACGGATAGGATAGTCCGTGGTTGAGATAATAATCTCATCACCTCTATCAAATATAACGAGTCTATCTGATTCCACAGTAGTTTCGTTGCTGAATATTCCTTGTCCTTCGAAGATATATGCAAATGCAGTATGCTCTTTTCTTGTCCTATATCTTAACTCTGTATTTGCAGGGACAAAGATATCAAGATACTCAGGTTCAGTAACGATTTCTCGCACAGGACCTGACACACCTCGAAATTTTCCTGCGATTATCTTTGCAATGACCCCATCATCTGTCTTCACTTCTGGAATATCTGACTCACTGATATCTCGGTATCGTGGATGCATCATTTTATGAGAACTTGGTAGATTCGCCCATAATTGAAATCCCATCATTGCTCCATCAACACGACCCGGCATCTCTTGATGGATGATGCCACTCCCTGCAGTCATCCACTGGCAGTCTCCAGAATCAATTATTCCGCTATTACCGAGACTATCTTCATGCTTCACTTGACCTTTCAACATGTATGTGATTGTTTCAATACCTCTATGTGGGTGCCACGGAAAACCGGCAATATAATCATCTGGATTATCTGAACCAAAGAAATCGAGCAGAAGGAATGGGTCTGTCAGGTCTGTTTCACTATTACTAAAAACTCGCCTCAGTCGAACTCCTGCTCCATCCAATGTGGCTCTACTCTTTAGCACTTTCTTAATTCGCCGTATTTTTCTCATAGAGTTCACCTTCATAGTACATTTACTATAGTTATCTTGTGTTTTAAGGATTCTAACATGTGCAATTATTAATGGCGTGAAACCAGTATCTTATATTCACTCAATTCAATTATTTTACAGGTTGTTCTCACATTAAGAGTGGGTCACCCTGGTGGAACGAATTCACTCTCTCCTCAGAGTCCGGTGCCTCTATTAGCACCGGACCCTTTGTTTTGAAACTAGATCTTTGAGATTCTAATGATGAATTCTTCCAATCTGTCTAGAACAATATCTGCTACGATTTTTCCTTTTTCTTTGGTCGCCTTCGTTGAGTAACCAACGACACCTGAATCTGTTATGTCCTTCATCATAAACGCTGATGATACTTTGGGGGGTGAAGCCAACATATCTGCTTCAATAAATCCTGGAACTGGAGCTCTCCCTGGTTCATCAACAAGCTGTTCTTTGAGAACTCGCTGAGATAGATACCAGGCCAATGACGTTTCAGTGTCACAACCATGAAAAAGAGGGCGAGAAGCGATTTCTTTGATGACATCTGCTGCAAAAGTCCACCATTCAATGTTGTAGACCTTGGCTTCCACAGATTCATTCATAGTGTGTAATGCGTTATTTATCGCTGTCGTATTTCCACCATGACCATTGATCAAGATAATTTTCTGAAAACCGTGGTGTACTAATGACCTACAGATATCCACAATCATATTGGTGAGGGTTGATTCGCTTAGTGTGATTGTTCCCTTGAATTGCATATGATGTGGAGAAAAACCAAAACTAACTGTGGGTGTGACTACAACTTTCTTCCTATCCCATACTCTCTCTGCGATCCTGATGGCAAATTCAGTGGCAATATAGGTATCATTGTCAACTGGCAATGCTGGTCCATGTTGTTCAATAGAGCCGATCGGTACGAGCGCAATATCTGTTTCTTTAAGTATTGTTTCGACTTCTGGCCAAGTCATCTTTGCTAGAAGATATTCCATTAGAAATTCCCATCGATTTTCAAAAATTCCGGGTTATAATATATTCCGTAATAATTCCCTCAGATTCTTAGCTAGCTTTATACTGTGCATTTGTATTACGTAAAAAGAATTCAAGTTATACTGTCGGATTGAATCACTTATCCCTCTTTTACAGAACTCCCTCAATTAATTCATTCTATCTCAAGAGGAATTATCACTTGGATTTCAATTACGTTTTCATCATCTTTTTCGGGATAGAATTCATGATAGATCTCTTTGATGAGTAAGTCTGATCTATCGATAACATCACCTAATGAGTTGAGGAAAGAATGTATTACTCCATCAATTTCATCATAAGAACCAAAATGGAATGTTGAAAACACTTCACATCTACCAATTATCTTTGTTTCAAGAGAACTATCATTAATCTGTTTTATCACTGGATATCCAAGTTCTTTTATCTCTTCATTTTGAGTTTCATACATGAGGAATAATGGTCCACAGATATAGTTCACACATATTGATAACAGGCGATCGAGTTCTTCCCAAATTGCATTTCTGCTCTTAATCTCTACGCATGCTATTAATGATGGTTCGATTACTCTGTGTAAAATATCAAGCATGAATTCACAACCTAAGGTGTTGAGTAAGCATGTAGTAACACACTAATGATAAGATGAACTCTCGTAAGTACCGAGCTTGGAATCAATTATCCTCTTTTCACTAATATTAAGAATAAGATGCTGTTATTAACATCGTAGATTAAGAGGGAGAGTATTCACATGAGCGCTGAAATTCGTAATTGGTCTCTGACAACAATGAGTGGGATTTTTGTAATATTCTCTTATTGTTCATTCACATTGATATCTTTGGTACTCTATCCTGCAGCTTATAGCCCACTCACCCACTATCTAAGTAGACTTGGTAACTTTGACTACAATCCTTTTGGAGCCTATTTCTATAACTTGGGGTGCATCCTGACAGGATTGGCTCTAATTCCATTCTTCCTGAGTTTACGAAAATGGTATACAAAACGAAATTTCCAGGTATATATACTCATGATTGGACAGATTATTGGCCTACTATCTGCAATTGCTTTGATAATGATTGGCGTCTTTTCGGAGGATAAAGGAGTTCCTCATCTCGCCGCTTCGTCACTCTTTTTTATTTTGAATTTCATTGTACTTATACTGGTCAATCTATCTCTTATTTGGCATCCTCAATTCTTCAAACCAATTGCGTTCTATGGAATTGCTATTGATTTTATTAGCTTAGGGCTTGAATCGGCAATTAGCGGACCAATTGTAGAGTGGTTCACTGTGTTTAGTTCAGTGTTTTTTGTTGCACTGATATCTGTGAATTCCTTAATATCAAATAGAAGTCATTACAATCGTCATTATTATAATCATTATCAAAATAACCACACAAAGAAAAGCACAGATCTTGTACTCTGAGCTCTTTTTCTCAGGGCTCATCTCTCTCCATTCTTTTCTTACATTTCTTAAGCCCAATAATTCCATACATGCTATACACAAAACAATTGGTATGATAAAAATAAGTATTCCCAAAAATCGAACAAGGTCAAAGAAATTTTCTATTTGAATTCAAAACCACTCCTCTTAACCCTATTACAGAATTGTTGAATTATTAAAAATATACGATAATCTTTGTATCAAATATTAGCAAACTGCTTAGAATGTGTTCTACTGGCAGCTTTATTTTCTACAGTTTTCTTGCTTAGATATGTACTATGGTGAACGTGTGTATCTACGTGCACTGGATGTATCTGATTCTGATACTATTATTGAACATTGGAATTCACTGGATTTTCATAGATACCTAGGAGTTCCGTTACCCCGGTCTAGAAGATATATGGAGATTTGGCTCGAGAAGAGAAGTATTGCAGATCCGTGGAGAGATGGCTTATTAGAACTTGCAATAGTTGACAAACATAGTAGTGAATTTCTTGGTCTAGCTCATCTTGAAGATATTAGGAGACCTCATAGTAGAGCTGAGTTTGGTATTTCTATTCATAATCCAAAGAACCTCTCAAAGGGATATGGGACTGATGCAACTCGTGTAATGCTCTGGATAGGTTTCAACATTCTCGGTCTTCATAGCATCTACTTGGATACAATGGAAGCTAATTTCCGTGCAATCCGGACTTACGAGAAAGTTGGTTTCAGACGAGTTGGGTTATTGAGAGAAACTGAATTCTTAGATGGCACATACAAAGGTCTCTTAGTGATGGATATTTTACGAGATGAATTCATCGCAGCAAACCCCTCGTTTGAAGTAAAGGGAATACCTTAGTCTTTTCACTAGTTTAGTTCGATATATTCTGTAATATATCTTGGATGAAAACCATTCTTTATGAACGGTCGGTAGATTCAAATCGACAGGTTACAATCAACAAGACAGTTAGGAGGCTGATTAGAATAATCCCACCATCTAGTAACCCGGAAGATTTTGATAGAGAGATGTACATCACGATTCTGAGAGATCAACCACCTCTTACTCGTTACGTGTCTAGAGGTGATACTCGTGATGAGATTGATGTACCTAATCCTCACAAGGATGCAGATAGAGCAATCTTTCGAGCTGTGCGCTTTACCATGAAGGATGGAACTCCCCGATTTCAACCAATTCTAGGAAGTACAGGGTCTGGAAAGACACACCTTTTCTGGGTCTTGAAAGACCAAGAGAACTACTTTGCTGCAGGTAATTTCCTGGCAATCTATGTTCCTTCACCACCGTCTCCAGTTCGCGTACCACTTCACCTCCATGCCTGTCTTGTTGACGAGGCTGGTGATGCAATCTTTGAGCAGACTGTTGATATGCTCATACAGAAATTTGGAGGGCTTAAGGGAGTAACTCATGAGATTTATGATTACACATATGCCCTCGAGAGGTTGTTGGTGGATTATCCCGGGATTTCAGCTGATGTTGTCAAAGTTCTCTTAAGATATCGTCTAGATCCTGCAACACAGGATCTTGCTAGACGCTGGCTACTTGGAGATGCATTAAATGAAAACGAGATTGAACGGCTTGGTGTGCGAACTATACTGGAAGAGGATGATGTCACTATAGCAACAATCAAGCTTCTGACAGAGGGTTCTGAAGTACCCATTGTTTTATTCATTGATGAAATGGAAGGACCTTACAATACCTACGGTGAACAAGGTGAACGACACTTTCTCGAGATTCTCAAGAGAATATACAATGAAACAAAAAATGTGGTAATTATCGCGTCATGTCTTAGTGATATTTGGGAAAGGATCTACAATATTGCTGATGGACCAATGAGGTCAAGGATGGAAGCTCCTGTTGAATTAGCACTCTTCACAAGAGATGATATTACACTCTTCATTAAAGACACGATGAGTAAATACTGGCAATTTCAGAATATCGAACCTCCCCCTGATCCTCTATTTCCCTTCACAGAGTCAATTGTTGATGAAGCGTATTCCTACTCGAAAGGTAACCCTCGTGAAGCCATCAAATATCTCATTCCCCAATTGGATTTTATTCTTTTTGAGAAACCCATTTCTGAGGCAGAACCACAGGATGATTATGTAATCAAATTAACAAGTACTGTTGTGACAAACTCATTGATAGAGGTACTCAAGATTGTTGGAAGTCCCCTTGGAATTGAAGTCAAACCTATTGTTGACGAAGAACCATCTCAAAAACAAAAATCAATGATTGTTCAATTAGAGATGGATGGAGTTACAAAACAAATAGGTATAGATATTCCAAATGTCAAGGACTGGGATCGGAGCGGTGGTGTTGCAGCCTTCTATGCTGCCAAGAGACTCAAGTCAATTCTTGATGATGGCACTGTTGATGGCACAATGATTGCCGTACCAACTGATACTAAAGGTACAAAGTTTGATGCTATTCTTGAGGAGATTGGTTCAAAGGTATTACTCCTGAGATTTGATGATAAAACTGGTACTACCTTTGTACAGGAAGCCAATGCTGGTGTTCTGCCCCATGGATATACTGAGGCAATAACGGGTCTAATTGATGAATTGTTTGCTTAATAGAACAGATTAAAAAAGTTGGAAACTCGCCTTCTCTTAACTATCCCGATGCATATAGTATCATAGGTTGTAGACCAAACATACCTGCGACAATGTTACCTGGAAATTGCGCTAGTTTAGTGTTATAGGCAGTAACAGCATCATTATAGTCCAGTTTTGCCATTGCAATCTTATTCTCTGTGGATGTAATCTCTACAAACAGATCCTGATAGAGTTCACTAGCATAGAGTGTAGGATAGTCTTCTTGAATTGCTATAAAGAGCACGTCAAACTCGATATTGAGCTGTGAAGAAATATTCGCCTGCTCGCTTGGACTATTGTTCAGATTTAGCCACTGCGTTCTAAGTTCGGTGATTCGCGTTAGTGTTTCTTGTTCAAATGAGGTATAATTCTCAACCACATCTATCAATTGCGGAATCAAAGCAATCTTAAGTTCGTATTGAATCTGAATATGTGTCCACATATTCTTTGCATCGTTCTGGGCAGCTACCAAGTCATTATATGTCATGATCAACGTAGCAGAAAATCCTACCCCTACAATTGCAATACCAAGCACTACAATGCATGCAATCTGTTTTACTTCCATTTTCAGTATCTCCTTACTTCAATTTTAGTATGTATACCCTCCTCCTTCTGTTCGTCCGCCACCAGGACGAACTCGGTTTCCTCCTTTAATTGTGATAGTAGCACCAATTGCTATTGCAATGGCATAACCTAAAACAAGGAGTGAACCGTCCCACCACCATGCGAACAATACCAGTACTCCCATTCCGATAAGTGGAAACAGGACCATTCTTCTTCTATATAATGAGAATTGGAGCAGATAGAACATTGTCGTCAGACCAACAGCGACTATTGCACCTGCTATTAGAGGGTTCTCATAACCCCAGAGCCGAAATGCAGCAAGCCCGACTGGGTCACTTATTTGACTGCGGACACTTGGATCATCTTTGAATTCGTCATAAAACTCAACTAGTCCCTCATAGAATCCATCATAGAAATATGCCCAATCAAACCAGAATGTGATGTTATCATTTGTGATTCTCGCTGCCTCAGAGGCAGTAATAGCTCCTTCAAGACCTCTTCCAATTTCAACTCTGAAATTATAGTAATAATGGGTTTCATTCTCCCAATAATAGAGAATCAGTAGAAGTCCATTATTGACATCATCCTTTCCCATGCCCCATCCATTGAAGAGGAGGTACGAGTACCGATTCAGGTCTTCCCCTTCAAGATCATCAGTTGTAATAATGAACACTTCAACAGTGGTCTGTTCCTCGATATAACGGCACGAGTATTCAAGATCTTCCTCTTCTTCAAAGGTAAGTATATGCGCCCAATCGTTTACCATATATCCTGTCTGAGTAGGAATTGCTTGTGCATTCAGGGTAATACTGAACATTACAATACCAATAAGAAACACACCTAGTATTGTTCTCATTTGCTTTGGGCGTGCCTTAAGAATTGTCAAGACTGAGATCACTGTCGTTTGGTTTTATCTCATTACTCGATATTAATAACGAATATTGTATTAATTTTTGAGAGTATAAATCATAGAAGGTTTCAAACCTACATTTAGATATTAGGTGTTTCATCATCAGGTTGATTTTCTGGCTCATTTTCCTTTTTCTCATCTTTAAAGAAGAATTCTGGTAAGACAAGAAGAGCAATAAAGATTGCAAGTACAATGGGGAGACCATAAGGTTGATGTAAAAATAGAGTCACGTAACCTATGTACGGAATAGCAAATACGACCACACCAATGATATCCTCGTGTACTCGATAGCCTTCATCTCTAAGGGTGTTGTTATCACCCTGTGTGAAATATCTATATTCACCGTCAATAATTTGGATTTCCTTGACTCTGTGTACTATAGGTTTATTGTGATAGTCTGTATTGAATACGATAATATCATTTAGATCGATTTCATCAGGAGCTGTAGCTTGGAGTACGAGAAGGTGTCCAACATCAAGGCTTGGTATCATGGATTTACTCTCAACAACAACAAGTGGAGTGGATGTTCCCATTGCTAGAGTAAAAACACCGTAGGAACCTAATGTCACGCCAACGACGATAAGAATTACAAAACCTGTTTTTGTAATCTCAGAGCGTTGGTTCCATTTTAATAATTCACGAGCGCGTTCCATTAGTCGAACTCCTTACAAGTTACGATATTGACTAATTAATAAAACTGACTCTAATCAATCTCTAGCGAATCCATCTCTTTGAAGCCATATTGATGATATCCAATACATCAACTGCTTCTGCTCTCATATCTGGCTGCCAGTTTCTGACATCCTCTACTTTTTTGACTTCTGTCTGTTCTGAGAGAAATTCCTTGATGATACGAAGACGTTTTTCTTCAGCTTGTGTTGCTCTCATCGCATCTCTCCCTGAGGGATATCCTCCGGTTGGTGTTTCTGAAGTCGAGATCACATACCAAAGATCCTCATCAATTTTAATGATGACCACTTGGGCTGGACTGGGTTTGATGTGCTCTTCAAATAGTATCGAGTCGCCAGGTACCACTGGGTCTCCTGAATATTTCTTAACTCCTTCTGCTGTGAGTATTTCTTCAGAAAACTCGAACAAGACTTTCTCAACAGCTTTTTTGAGAATTTCTAATGATGCTTCGACAATTATGCCCTCATCGGTATTAATTCGTTGATTATTGTTGTCTTCGTACATGATTGTCCCTATGATTTTAGACTCTGACATCTGTTTAATCTTTGCCCTATGACATGAAAATCTTGGTCAATAGATACACCTTATCTCTTAAAAGATAGAAAGGGGAATGATTCAGAGGGTGCTTTAAATTGCGGATACATACAATACGCTCAAATGGACTCGCAGCATTATCGTACCTTGTCACCTCGGATAGAGAAGCTCTAGTGATAGACCCTCGTCGTGACGCCTCAATATACCAAGAACTTGCAAAAAGTCAAGGTGTTGAGATCAAATTCATTTTTGAGACCCATAGGAATGAAGACTATGTCACTGGGTCTCTTGAATTACAATCTCTTGTTCCAAATTGTGAAATTGGTCATAGCAATGCTACTAACTTCAGATTTGGCGAGCATAGTATTAATGATGGTGAGTCTTTCACCATAGGAAAAATGTGCATTACTTGTGTACATACACCGGGTCATACGGATGATAGTATGTGTTATGCCATTTCCGATACTACTACTGGTCCTGAACCGATTGTGATGTTTACAGGCGATACACTCTTTGTCAATGAGGTCGGTCGTACTGATCTTGTTGATTTGAACAAGCATGCGGAGATGTCTCAGAAACTCTATACAAGCCTTACTGAGAAAATCCTTCCCTTAGGTGATGGAATTATTATTCATCCGGGACACGGAGCTGGTTCTGTTTGTGGTGGTGCAATTGGAGACCGAGAGTTCTCAACTATTGGTTACGAGAGGATTCATAATCCATGGCTAAAGATAGGTGAGGAAGACTTCATTGATGCAAAGGTGAATCAACGTCTGACCCGTGCCGCTTACTTCAAACGTTGCGAGAAATTGAATACTGATGGGCCTCCATTACTTGATACACTTGAGAATCTCTCAGAGATTGATGTAGATGATTTTAAGAAACTACTCAAACAGGAAACTCATCAAGCAATCGATACGAGACCAGCTACAGATTTTCTAGAAGGGCACGTCCCCGGAACAATCAGTCTGAGTCTCACCAATATGGGTCTTCTATCTGGTTGGTCTCTAAAGTCAGAAAATAGCATTTCATTGATATTAGGACAAAGGGGTGATTTAGAAGAAGCATGGAGTTATTTGATCAGAGTTGGTCTTGATAATATTATAGGCTTTCTGAAAAATGGTATTTCAGGCTGGTCAGTCAAAGGGCTAGAACTAGAAACTATAACCCATATTTCACTTGATGCGCTGCAACAGAGAATCAATGATGAATCAATTCATGTTTTAGATATTCGTGAACCACATGAATTTGATACTGGACATATCCCTGGATCTCAAAATCTTCCTCTTACGCAAATTGGTATTGGAAAAGATATTCTATTGGGATATGGTACTAATGCAACAATCTGCCCCTCAGGTAACAGAAGTACAACCGCTGCAAGTCTCCTTAAGAGATCTGGTGTAAAAGACATCGTTGTCCCATTGGAAGGTATCAAGGGTTGGAAGGCTCGTGGTCTTCCTCTGGAGGAGTAAAATTTGTTTTGGCGTCGTCCAACTGGTCGTTCAGATGTCATCGCAAAACATGGAGTTGTTGCATCTTCTCAACCTTTAGCAACTCAAGCGGGTCTTGAGATTCTACACAAAGAAGGTAATGCGATAGATGCAGCAGTTGCAACCGCAGCTGTATTGGATGTTGTAGAGCCATTTAGTACTGGCTGTGGCGGTGATGCTTTTGCACTTATCCACCTTCCAGGAAGAAAAAGTCCTATCAGTATTAATGGTTCAGGTAGGTCAGGGTCTCTTGTTACGCTTGATAATCTGTTGGAGAGGGGGTGGACAGAAATGCCGCTAAGGGGCGGCGCTCCAATAACAGTACCTGGTGCAATGCACCTGTGGCATTACGTTATCGACAAGTATGGTTCACTTGAATTAAAGGAAGTCTTAGCACCTGCAATTCACTATGCCCGTAATGGATTTCCAGTTTCAGATATCATTTCACAAGTATGGCCAATCGCTGCTAGCATTCTAATTAATGACTACGCAAAATCTCTGTATACTCTCAACGGCTGTTCTCCAGAAATGGGAGATACAATGAGGAATCAAGATCTTGCAACTGTTTTCGAGTCCGTCGCAAACGATGGTTTGCAAGCCTTTTATTCAGGAAGGATTGCTGAATCAATAGTGAATCTAGTCCAAGAACATGGAGGTTTTTTGACCCTTGAAGACTTGGAATCTCACGAGACTGAAGAAACCACTCCCATATCAACGACATACAGAGGAGTAGAGGTCTTTGAACATCCCCCTAATGGGCAAGGATTTGCAGCTCTATTGATGCTCAATCTCATGGAAGAATTTGATATTCCAGAGATGCCTGCATTAAGTGCGCAGCGTTTCCACTTGATGATTGAATCTAAGAAATTGGCCTATGGTGATCTACATCAACATAATGCAGACATGGGATTCTATGATGTTCCTCTGAACAGACTCTTATCAAAATCATATGCTCGAGAACGGGCGAAACTTATCGACCTACACAATGCAATGAAACAATACCATTCGGGAGTTTCACTAGGTAGTGATACAGTCTATCTTGCCACTGCTGATGATGAGGGAAGAGCAGTTTCTTTCATTAATAGTCTCTATCGTGGCTTTGGCAGTGGCCTAGTTGTTCCTGGTACTGGCATAAAACTCCAGAATAGAGGAAATCTATTTTCATTAGATCCTAAACATCCTAATTGTTATGCAAAGAAGAAACTACCTTTCCATACAATAATTCCTGGTGCTCTCTATCAAGATGGTGATATCTTTGGAGTATTCGGGATTATGGGTGGTGCACATCAAGCTCAAGCCCATGCACAATTTGTCAGTCATGTTATTGATTACAGTATGGGTCCTCAGGCTGCTTTAGATTTTCCAAGATTTGATCACGACCACGAAGACAATCTGTTGGCATTAGAAAGTGATATACCAAGCAAGGTACAGGGCGAGCTTAGTAAATTTGGGCATAGACTCGTTCACGAAACTGCATCAGGATTCGGAGGTGGGCAAGCAATACTCAGGATTAAGGATAGTTGGATTGCTGGGTCTGATTATAGAAAGGACGGTCAAGCCGCTGGATTCTAATCATATTAACTGAGATAATGTTATAGTTATTATTTAGAAAGAAAATGGGATTGGTGATACGGATGGAAGAAAATAGTATTGAGTATAGAGAAGAAAGTGACCTCTTGGGTTCTAGAAAAATTCCAAAAGATGCCTACTGGGGTATTCAAACTCTTAGAGCTCAAGAAAATTTTGGAGTATCACAAGTTGGACTCTACAAATATCCTATTCTTGTAAAGTCACTAGCAATGGTGAAAAAGGCTTGTGCAATGGCTAACCGTGAACTAGGCCATATAAGTTCGGATTATGCTGAAGCTATTATTCAAGCCTGTGGAGAAATTATTGATGGTCAATTTATCGACCAGTTCGTCGTAGATATGCTTCAGGGAGGAGCTGGGACTTCAACGAATATGTGTACAAATGAAGTGATTGCGTCTCGAGCTAATGAAATTATAGGTGATGAACCTAATTCATTGAGTCCGATTTCCGCAAATGACCATGTCAATCTCTCACAATCCACGAATGACGTCTACCCTACTGCTATTAAGATTGCAGCTATTTTTGGTCTCAAAGAACTCTCTATCCGTCTTCAGAACCTCATTGACATCTTGGATGATAAAGCTGAAGAATTCAAGGATATTCTCAAACTTGGTAGAACCGAGATGCAGGATGCAGTTCCAATAACTCTCGGTCAGGAGTTTAAAGCTTGGTCGGGAGCTCTCAAAAGAGATTTGCAGCGTATCTCTGCTGCTCGTGAGGTACTTAAGACTCATAATATAGGTGCCACTGCAATTGGTACTTCTTTAAATGCTGATCCTGATTACATCGAACTTGCAGAAAAATATCTCATTGAAGTGACTGGCATTACTGAACTCACAACAGCAGAAGACCTCATTGATGATACACAAAACTCCGATGAGTTCGTACACGCCTCAGGATTACTCCGAGTGCTATCAACAAATTTGGGTAAAATTTGCGGTGATTTGATTCTTTTATCCTCTGGACCTATTGGAGGGTTCCATGAGATAATTCTACCTCCTGTTCAACCAGGTTCTTCAATTATGCCTGGAAAAATTAATCCTGTTATTCCAGAAATGGTGACTCAAGTTGCCTATCAAGTAATGGGGCATGACTTAGTAATCACTATTGCCTCACAAGCTGGTCAACTCGAATTGAATGCTTTCGGGCCAGTTATTTCTTACAACTTTTTCCAAGCTTTGAAGGTCCTAAGGAATGCGATTCCAATTCTTAGTGAGAAATGTGTCAAAGGAATCAAACCAAATCATACCGGTCTAGACATTGTTCATCGAAGTATTGGTCTTGTTACCGCATTAAACCCAATCATAGGATATAAGGCTGCTACACAAGTAGCTAAGATAGCACTTGATACTGGTCGATCAATCCGCGATATTGTCCTTGAAGAGGGTCTTATGGATGAAGTCTGGTTAGATCTTGTGCTCTCACCTGAACGGATGACTCGAGCCGGAGTCATCAGGCAACAGCAACAAATCAGTGAGAATTCACAGAAGGACGAAGACTAGATTTTCATAATGATATCATAAGCAATATTGTCTGCATGGTCACCAATTCTTTCTAAGTTCCTTAAGGTTTCCACAAATATTTGATCTGCTTCTGGATTGCAAATTCCTGCCTGAACTCGAAGCACATGTGCAGCTTTCAACTTCCTCTCTAATACATCTACTTGGTCCTCAAGTCTCTCAGCAACTTTTGCTAATTCTTTCTCTTTGGTTTTTAATGACTTGATCGAGGTTGAGTAGGTTTCTTCGACAAGATCGAACATCTCTTCAAGATTCTTTGAACCCTCATTTGAGAATGATATTCCATTTCTCAGCTTGTCAATCACAAATTCTCCAATATTTGATGCCAGGTCTCCAACACGTTCAATATCTGTAAGAATAGCTAGCAATTTTATTCTCCAAATTATATCCTCTTGATTAAGTTCTTCCTCTCTAATCTTATCAATGAAGGCCTCTGTATCTCGACAACTCTCATCTACCTCATCTTCCAGCTGCATTACTTTTCTAGCATCATCAAGATTTTTATTTAATAGACCTGTTTTACTGAGTTTTATCATCTCGAGAGTTTTCTCAGCTGTTCTGATTGTTTCACGTTCAGCTTCAAGAAGAGCTACTTGTGGTATATGTAACATTTCGTCATCAAAGAAGTGCTTGCCTATTACTTCTCCTTCTTTGTCAGGTAATATCTTTTCACAGAATCTTACCAACAATCCAACTAGTGGGATGAAAATCAGGCTGACTATCACATTGAATATAGTGTGAGCATTAGCAATCTGTCTAGGAAGTTCAGTAGATGTTGCAGTTACTATGTTCGTGAATGGCGCGAGAAATGGTAAAAATAGAGATACTCCAACCAAATTGATTATTGTTTGAGCTACTGCAGTTCTCTTTGCAGGTGTTGTAGCTCCGATACCAGCAAATAGTTCGAGAAAGCATGTTCCGATGTTTGCTCCCATAACTAATGCTATTGCAGGAGAAAGGTCAATTGCGCCAGCTGATCCCATAGCTATTACTAAGCAAGTAGTTGCTGAACTGCTCTGAGTCACTCCTGCAATTAATGCACCGATTAAGATTCCAAAAATTGGAATTGTACCATAATCATTGATGAGACTCTTAAAAAATGGATAATCTTCAGTAAGCGGAGCTGCTCCTTGTTTCATAAAATCCATTGCTAAGAATAAAAGACCTATGCTGAAAATTACTGTTCCGATAAGCTGAAATCTCTCTTTCTTTGAGAATAACTTCATGAAGAATCCTATGGCAATAAGAGGCCAGAATATGCTGCCAATATCAAATGAGACTATTTGCGCTGTTACAGTCGTTCCAATTTCTGAACCTAACATGACATTCACAGATTGCCTGAAGGTCATCATTCCTGCATTCACAAAACCAATGAGTGTAAGAACAGTGATACTTGAACTCTGAGTCATGACTGTTGCAACAGTACCTGCCCCTATCCCTCGAATTGGATCATCACTGACCTTTTCTAAAATTCGTACTATTTGTTTGCCCGAAATCTTGCCAAGTGCTTCCCTCAATAGAGAAACACCATACATGAATAGAGCAAGACCACCAATGATTTCGAATGCAATAGTCAGCTCTTTTATCATGTCTAACGGGTGCCGCAGGCTACATATGCTACATATGAACATTCTGGGTCGATTAAAGAATCAACTAAAGAAAGGAAGCTCCAGCATTTCTTCCCATGTTCGAAGTTTTTAGAATCTCCTATATCGAGTTAATCCAGAACAAGTATGTGTCTTAATTCCTGTTTGCTCTAATTCGTCCAGAATCAGATTCATTCCTATTGAATCTGAACTATCATGACCAGCTATTACAACATAGAGACCCTCCTCTTCACATGCCTTCTTTACATCTTCACCCATGTGCATTGTAATTATTGTACTTACACCAGCTCTAGATAGCTTTGGTATTGCCTTTGGACCTGCAGAGGTACCTCCTGTGAAGAACACAAATTTTTCACCAACGCTTCCACTAGGACTTCCAACTAGGATTTCTGGACCAGCTCCAAACTTTTCTGCTTCCTGATATTCTGGAATTTCTAACAGAATCTCAATTAAATCGCTTAAGGTAGGAGGATCTTTTTCCTTGAGGTATTTGGTTAAGAATTGATATCCAAGAGAGTCTGCTGGAGTATGTGAACACATAAATGGCATATTGATAAGTTTTGCAGCATCTACCGTCTGAGTATGATTATTTGGTTTTGTTCTGAAGTGGACCTCTTTCAATCTTGCTGCCATAGCTGATTCTGCTTGAGCAATTGGCACTCCTGCTGCTGCCCATTGTTCAGGCTGCAACTTCATAACATAATCGAGATTTGATATCCCTATACCATGAGGATGATGGGCAAGCACAAGATCAATCTTTGTACCTTTTTCTGAGAGTCTATCTGCTAGTAGAATCTCACCTGTACCAATATCTATCCCTGAGAGTATACTCCCAATCTCTGTATCGGGTTTGCCATAGAGAAGTCTACAGTCCGTGTAAGGATTCCATGTAACATCCTTATCAGCAAGTTCTTTCTTCTTTCCTTCAAGTTTCTCCAAGTCTTTCTTTGATTTCTCAAGAATCTGATTGATTCTTTCTGTTCCTCTAGGATCTGCGTTGATTCCCATGTCAACTATTTTCTTGTATATATCACCTAGTTTCATGAGTAGACAAACTTCGGGTATAGTTTTAATCTTTCGACACACGCAGGGACTAAGACTTATCAACAGCAATTGATGTGATAAAGTGAGTGATTCAATTGCCAAAACAGGATGATGAACGAAAAGTGGGTCCTGTCTTTAGAATTCTCTCACAGGACCTTTATGCCACAGGTTTTCACGGTGAGGGGTTTGGTTATCGTCAGGATGAGATGTGGAGATCGAAGAGTAGGCAATTTTCTAAAGATGCGGATATTATCGGTAAGATAGAGGAAGCCGAAAGAAGAAATGAAAAGGAGAAACTCCCTGCTATAGAGAGGATTGGTTTTTTTATTCTCAGGCAGTCTCTTTGGGCTAAAGCAGATGAATTAGATCGACGATTGGTCATTAAACTCTTCACAAATCGTGGAGGCTGGATAGCTACAATGGAAGAGATGGTTGCAGAGGAATATGCTATGAGCTTCGCTTCTGATGAACCTCTTGTTGCATTCACTGTCCTCACAAAAGATAATGAAATCAATACATGGGTAAAACAATATCGTCGTGGGGGTCTTTCGACTGAGAACTACTCTTTCTATATTCTCGGACCAAACTATACTTTTGAAACCTTTCGTATTGAAGGGGCTCGTGCAACATTAGGTGATGATTTTCGAGTCATTCGCCTGAATGGTGAAGATGTTGTTGCAACCATCGATAGTAAGTTTGGGGACTTTGGTGGGCAATTCGTTGTCAAAATTAAGGACTCTGTGCTTGCAAAGAATGACTGGTTTTGCAATATTCTCCAGTGTTTCTCAATTATAATCGCATATAGAGATCAAATTCGTGAGAAGATCAATAAAGGATTTCATCTATGGAGAAAAGGAAAGAGAATCCCCATTCAACATAGATATGAGGCAAGTCTGTTGGCTAATCCTCGTAAACTAACATTAAAGATCGATGAGCTAGATGATGTCTAGTATCCTCTATCCAATTGAACAATATTGATGAAATCATATTGTTCCTCCGCGAATTTGCGGATATTTACAATCACCTCATCCCATCGTTTCAAGTCATCTGTGGGTGATGCACCACGATGTGGTGATAGTACCACATTGTCCAATGAATGAAATGGAAATCTCGTTGGGAACCTGCGCCCCTCCGAATCTGGTTCAGGATTATAGTCATACCAGACATCTATTGCAGCTCCTGCAATAATGTTCTTCGAGAGTGCTTCAAAGAGCGCCTCCTCATCAATGACTATTCCCCTAGCAATATTCACAACTATCCCATTCTCTCCAAGTAGTTCGAGCTCTTTCTTTCCTATCATACCCATTGTTTCTTCGGTCTGTGGAACTGCAACAAAGAGAATATCTACTTCCTTCAGAAACTTCTCTAACTCATCAGGAGTGTATAATTTTGCTTTGGTCGGTAATTTTCTCCTTCCGCCTCTTGACCTCTTTAAAATGAGAAACTCAATTTCGAATCCAGAGAGAAATTTGTGTACCTTTCGGTTGACTGCTCCATATCCAAGCAGTCCAATTTTTAATTCTCTAAGAGGAGTCGATTTAGCAAAATCATCCCCTCGCCGCCAGAGACCCTCTTTCATCCATGTGTGGTGTAAAATTATCTTGTTTGTAAGGGCTAGTAGCATCGCTATTGCTTGCTGTGCTGTAAAGTAAGTATTACCGTGTCCATTGATCAAAATGACATCTCTATCCTTAGAGAGTTCTCTAAAGGTGCCTATAAGGTGCTGAACCCCAACACCGGGATTGATGAATAGTTGAAAACGAACTGCTGTATCTAGGAGTTCTCTTGAAGGTCTCCATCCAACTAGTATATCTGCTCTTGGTGCAAGCTGATGCAATGATTCCTCTGAAACATCCTTTGGAAATAATAGATTAACGCCTTCTACTTCTTTAAGTCCTTGATGAAGATAATTTTGCAGTTCTTCTCTGACATCCCAAATGAATAGAACATTCGTTTCTCGCATATCTCTCGAAACCCTCTTTCACACTTAATAAATTCCCTCTAGCAACAGATTGACGAATAATGTAAATATGAACAATAATCTATCATACTCTAGGTAGCTTCAGGAATTGATATCGATGAAGAGAGGAATCGAACGTATAATAATCACAATTCTTGCTGATGGCAATGTGGATATGGGCAGATATCTGGGCGAGGCTGGTTTCTCAGCCCTTGTAGATATCACGTATAACGATTCGATCACGAAACGCATTCTCTTTGACACAGCAGGTTCTACTCCAGCTCTCAGTCACAATATCCAAGTTGCAGAGGTTGATCCTACAACAATTGAGATGATCGTTCTAAGTCATGGACACTGGGATCATGTTGGCGGACTAATGGATGCACTTAATATGATATGTAGGTCGACTAAATGAAGATAGTTACTTGCGGACTAGTGATCTATTCCAAAAGAAGAGGTTGATTGGATTTAGGGAATGTCTGATGCAAATAGAGGAACTGATTGATGAGCTTCGTAGATAGTGTTGGGGGATGATTGAGTATTTTCAGGACTGATAATATGTAGATCTGAGAGGTGTGGCCAGGGACAGTAGAGCTCATGTGGTAGGAGGGGGGGAGTTATGTAATGAGGGCATGTTACGAAAACGAGGCCCTACTTTACCACTGACCACATCTTTTAGTGTGTAATTTCTCCTATTAAGGATGTTGTATTGTGTAGCAAATAAAAAGAAAATTGCTTCTCCAACACACACTATTCCTGTGATTTATTTGGGTATTAATAACTCGAATGTTGTAATACGAGTAGTTGCTAGTTCAAGATGCCAGTTATGTGCCTTGACAATACGCTTGGCAATCGTCAATCCATAACCTTGTCCAGATTGACTGGTTGTAAATCCTTTGCTGAACAACTTTGGTCTAATTGAATCTGGAATTTCTTTTCCATCATTACTGATTAAAATACAGTAATTATTATTCATATTTTCTAGTCTTACTTCGATCTTTTCTGGCTGACCATGTTTGACTGCATTATCAAGAAGATTCCTAAATATTTGAGCAACCTTCATCTCATCGCCTTTTATTCTTGGTAGTTTGTCTTGATGGTACTTGATTGATTCAGGAACTGTTGAGTTTGCTACAAATCGAACAAGCGCATCCAGATCAATATCAGTGAGATCCTCCTCTACTATAAGACCTGCATCTGCTAAGGCTACAGAATGATCAAGTAGTTCACCAGTTCCTTTTAGCATTTGACGAAGTCGTCTTAAATGGCTGAAGTCATTCTCGTCTTCAACTAGTTCAATGAATCCGAGCATATTATGAAAGATATTCTTCAGATCATGACTCATTGAGTGTGCAAACTCACTAAGTTCCTCTTTTTGCTTTCCCAACATCTCAAGAGCATGTTTCTGTTGTGTGATATCTGACATTACTCCCTCGATGTACCCTTTTTCTTGCCAGAGTCGTAATGAGAATCTCATCCATAATTGTTTGTTATTTTTAGTAACAACAGGTAGTTCAATCACAAGATTCTGGACTTCATTCAGAGTACTCTTCAGTCTATTCCAATCTTGAGAACTTGATAGGAAATCCTTGAAGAAGCATGAGCTATCAATGATTTCCATCCTGTTGTCATAGTTGAAGCTTCTCGCAAATTGATTATTACATTCAAGAATCATGCCATCAGAAATTCTAACCCTGAAGAGACCTATCAGTGCGTTATTATAAAGCTCTTTGTAGCTCTCTCTACTTTCCATCAGTGCTTGTTCTGCTAAGTATCGATCTGTGATATCCTGCACATGAATAATGAAACCTTGAAGATTTCTCTTTTTCCCGTAGTGAAGTGGTGAAAACACACAATCAAGATGCATCACACCTGATTTTGAGGTCTTATACAAATCATGAACTTGTATCTTTGAGAAATCAAATCTAGTCTGCAGTGTTGTTTGATTTCCTTGGCGGAGTTGTTCTTTTACAAACACTGGTATGTTAGGATCATCAAAGAGATTCAAACCAACGGCTTCTTCAAGAGATTTATGACCAAAGAGATCAAGACTTGCTTTGTTCGCTCTAACCAACACACCATTAGAGTCGAAAAGTTGGATACAGATGGGTGACTCTTCAAAAATAGTACGAAACTTCTCTTCGTTTGCTCTTAGTGCGGCTTCTGTTCTCTCTCTATCAGTAATATCATTTGCATGCAGAACATACCCGATTGGTTCACCAACGGAGCTTTGGAGGGGTGATAAGACAACATCCATGAACACAATATCAGTTCGTGATGATTCTAAGATTCCTCGTTCAATAACATATTTAAAATCCCATTTGTACTTGAATCTGGAGACCTCACCATTTTTGACATTCTTAAGGACTACTTCAGGTAATCTTGAATTCTTAAATAAATTGAGACCTAGAAGATCTTCCTTTGTCTTTACTCCTAACATTTCCAAAGCAGCAGGATTTCCATCTATCAATAATCCCTCAGCATTAAAGATACCAATCGCTCCTGGTGCATGTTCAAAAACACCCTGCCACCACTCCTCTCTTTCATTATGCAATTTATCGAGTAAAATTGATGATGAATCTATGCCCTCTCCTTCATTATTCACAATCTGAGCTGAACATAAGATAGCACTTACTTTTCCTTCATCGTCATGAAGTGCTGTGTCATAACACAAGATCTTTCTCTGGATTCCCCCTGATATCGTGATCTGAAAATTGCAATATGGTTCATCGTGGATGTCTCCTCTTAGAATTGCCTTCAAATGTTCCTCTGCATCTTTCTGGTATTCTTTGGCTACAAAAGATTCCACCCAATTCTTACCAAGAACATCATTATCTTCGCACCCTAATAATTCACATCCTTTACGATTAATCAATGTCACATTGAATGACGTATCAAGTGCAAGTATCATTGTGCCAGCAAGATCAAGGTAGCGTTGTGCTTTGTCTCGTTCTTCTCGTAAGAGGGCTTCCTGTTGCTTATGTTCAGTAATATCTTGAACAGTCCCTATCATGCGTAGAGCTTTTCCATCCTCATCAAATGTCACTTCTCCTTCTTCATGGACAAAGCGCACACTACCATCAGGACGCACTATCCGATGATTAATACTATATGGGATTCTATCGTGAATTGCTGCATTAACTGCTTCTTTTACGAACTCTCTATCATCAGGATGAACAGA
>SDOA01000034.1 GCA_004524595.1 Candidatus Thorarchaeota archaeon
ATAAAGTGACGACGAATGGTTACTTCAATTCCTGTTTCAATTGGTTCACCAAGAGGAACCTCGATTATTCCTTCTTTCAGAGTTGGCATTGGCAGTTCAAGCTTTTTTCCAGCCCTAATTTGTTCTGCAATTTCAGCGAGTAAATCTGCCAAGTTGCTCAATGTTTTCTCCTCTTCGAATTCATATTCCTCAATACGCATATTCCTGGCTCCTAGGCATAAACATTTCTTTCAGAAATCAAATTTTACCCCTTTTTAGGGTAACTGTTATGTCAAATCATGATTTTTTATGCATTCGGCTCTGGAACGAGAGAATTCTCTTGGGATACAATAATATTGGGAGTTATTAGAATTTCAATTGATAATATTCCAAGATCACATTTTTCTTCGGTAGCAATATAGAGTTCTCTGAATAAGTTCTATCAACTCTCAAATATACCCTGATGAAAATGATCCAAAACCTGAAACCATCATGCTTAATTGTGAAGTGAAAGTGACTGCTCTTATTGGCTTTAAGTCATTTCAATCATCCAAGGAGACCTTCGTCATGAAAGACGAAAACAATGATATGATAGTCACACCATATGAGGTCAGCGGTACACTGGATTATGATAGAATAATCGAGGAGTTTGGCACTCAACGGATAACCGATCAACTCAAGAAACGTATCTTCAAACTCGCAGGGGACCGCCATTTCTTGTTAGAGAGAGACCTATTCTTCTCACATAGAGGCCTTGAATGGTTACTCACTGAATACGAACGAGGAAATCCTTTCATCATATATACTGGAAGAGGCCCTAGTGGTCATACCCATATAGGTCATCTTGTACCTTGGATGTTTACAAAATGGTTTCAAGATAGGATGAAGACTCGTCTTTACTTCCAGATGACAAATGATGAGAAATATTTCTTTAATCCTCATCTCAATCTTGATGATGTAAAACAGTATACTTATGAGAATACGCTTGATTTGCTTGCACTAGGATTTAATCCTGAAGACACGTATATAATTCAAGACATAGAACACATAGATATGTTATATGAGATTGCAGTTGAGGTGGCACGTAAGGTCACTTTTTCGACTGTAAAAGCAACATTTGGATTTGATAATAGTACTAACATTGGTTCTATCTGGCACCCTGCCATCCAAGCAGTTCCTGCATTTTTGCACTCGTGGATTTATGGGAAGAAGACTCCCTGTGTCATTCCGTGCGCAATCGATCAGGACCCTTTCTGGCGAGTGACACGCGATGTTGCTGAAAAGCTCGGATACTATAAACCAGCAAGCATCCAATGTATGTTCGTTCCTGGTCTAAAGGAAGGTGGAAAGATGTCCGCTTCTGACCCTATGTCTGCTGTCTTCACAACGGACACTCCAAAACTGGCAAAGAAGAAAGTTATGGCTGCGTTTACTGGAGGTCGAGCAACAGTTGAGGAACAACGAAAACTAGGTGCAAATCCAGACATCTGTAGTGTCTTCAAATACTACAACTTTCTCTTTATGCCAGATGAAAAGGATTTGGCTGATATCGAGATTAAATGTAGAAGTGGAGAAATTCTCTGTGGAGAATGTAAGCAGATACTTGCACCAATGATGATGGCGTTCCTTGAGAAACATCAAGCAGCTCGAGAGAATGTGAAAGATAGAGTAGATGAGTTTTCAGCTTCAAGACTCCGAGAAGATATTAAAAGATAGCATCCTATTTACTCAATCACGGGTATTATACCCGTGATTTCTCTCTTCTTTTTTCATAATCAGAGTTACCCATACTTTTATCACTTGGATATTTCGCCCTCCGATGGTAGGGAAGGAGAGTCAGTATATGGAATTAAATAGAAGGTAAATTCCAAAATGATTGAAATTATTGTTCCAATTTTGATTGCTGCATTTCTAATGGAGTTTATTGACTCGACAGTTGGTGGTGGTTTTGGGACTGTCTTATCCCCATTACTTCTCATTTTTGGCTACGAGCCAATTGCTGTTGTTTCCTCAATCCTCCTTAGTGAGATAATGACGGGTTTTTTGGTTGGAATTTTGCATGACAGGGCGAGTTCTCTTGAAATCATGAAATCTCGAGAAGCCAAGATCACACTAGCTATCTTCATGTTATCTGGCGTTCTTGCTAGCCTATTCGCAATGATTGTTGTCGTTTCAGTTGATGCATTATTTGTAAAAACATACATTGCAGTTCTTGTCATGGCAATGGGAATTCTTATGCTCTATAATCGAAATGAAACCAGAGTATTTTCATTCAAGGTCATTACCTTCCTAGGACTGCTTTGCGGCTTTAACAAAACTCTCTCCGGTGGTGGCTATGGACCCATAGCAACAAGTGGGCAAATAATCAATGGTGCAAGTCCAAAACTTTCAATCGCAATCACTTCAATCTCAGAAGCTGTCATATGCGTTGTTTCTTTCATCGGTTATTACCTGCTGTTTGGAATTGAAAATATGTCACTATTAGTGAGTATACTTATTGGTGCTATATTGGCAACTCCAATCTCAGCATTTGCAGTTTCTAAAACAAAGGAGCGAAATCTAACACAGATAATTGCAGTATCTGTGCTTATCATTGGAGCAATCTTATTGATTAAACTCTTCATATAGACAAATTTTTCAATCTAAAGTAAAGAGGTTATAGAGGATACCGAAAAGAAACTAGTTATCTGTGAGTTATTCTAGGCTCACATTACAGAGCGGTGTGAAATTCTATGATTGAATGGCTAATAGCGTTAGGAATAGGGCTAACGATTTCAGTAATCATCTACTCTCTATCTTTCAGTATTATGATGATTGTCAAGAAAAAAGGAAAAATGAAATCAAACATCGTTCATTCTAATCCATGGATGACCTCTGCTGTTGTGAGCCCGTTTGTCCTCCTCCTGTCGTTTGCAGCCATTTTTTTCCTGAGTTCTGGCTCATTGCAATTGTGGGGTTTTCAAATTCCTTCGGTGTCAACAATAACGTTGCTTGGTTCAATTGGACTGATCGTTGCCTGTATTATTCTCTTTGTTAGTGAGCACCTATCGCCAACTCCAGACAAGATGAATCCTCCTGAAGATCGACGAAGTCGTGTATTATTCTTCATCTTCATCGTATTGCTAGCAAGTGTTTCCGAAGAAATACTATTTCGTGGCTTCTTACAGAATATTTTAGATAACACTATTCTATTCCAAATTAATTTTGAGTGGTTCTCCATTACATCTGGAGCTATTGTATCTGCCATTCTATTTGGTCTTATTCATGTTGCTCCTGCTAAACAGATGGGATTATCTGTACCAGTTCTATCCTTTTCTGCAATGATTCTAGGATTATTTGCTGGGATCTTTTTGACGATATCAGGTAGTTTGATTCTCCCAATTATGTTGCACATTGAATTCAACTTCGTTGGGTTTATGCTTGGAATTTCATCAAAATCACCATGACTTTTCGATGTTAGTTAATCACCATAACTCTAAATAGAACTCACACACATTTTTTGTCTAGATACAGACTCTGGAGAGTTTGACAATGGGTTCTGAAGCACAAACGGCTGACATGTTCAAATGTCCCGTCTGCAATGGTAATGTTAAGACCGGACCCGATGATGTTGTTATTACTTGTACATATTGTGGTAGCACAACCACGATTGAAGGAAAGGCGATAGGCGACCACCTCATGGAAATTGCTGTCGATGCTGACACACGATTGCAGGGTTTCCTGACATTCCTAGATAAAAACAAAGGAATGAACAAAGGTCTTGTAAGGGCTGCTCAGGTTGTTGAAAATCGCTTGATCTATGTCCCAGTTTGGACAGCCAAGGTAAAGGCTGACAGCTACTACAAGGGGTACAAAACAGTCCAGGTGCCGGTCCAGAAAACTAGGACAGTTCGAGATTCCGATGGGAAGACAAGAACTGAGACCTATACAGACTATGAAACAGGTTATGTGCCTGTTCAATCAGAATTGCACACTGATACTGACGAGCCTCAACTTGCCAGGAAAGGTGCTCGATTCTATGGTCTGGAGGATTATTTGAATACTTGCAAACCAGAAAAAGGAGTTCCTTATGATTTTGAAAAGATCAAGGACCTTGATCCAATTGTCTTGAATGCTGAGATTGGACAAGAGGAGTTTGAAAGGACTATTCACGGAAGGGTTGCTGATAACCATCGCGCTCAGGCTAAGAGTGGTCTTACAGAACTCTTTGATTGTCGAACAACGACAAACGTCAGGAATACCACCTATATGCAAGCTCCATTTTCCTTGATAAGATACAAATTCCAAGGCGATCTCTATAAGGCTGCTATTGATGGTCATTCCGGAAAAGTTGTTCTTGGAGAGATACCTATAACTAAAGGACAACGTATCATGTGGGCATTGATTGGTCTAATTGGGATCATTGTTGCAGGGTTTGGTGGAGAATTCCTCATT
The DNA here is from genome assembly GCA_004524595.1 of Candidatus Thorarchaeota archaeon. Next base: position 4,414 of record SDOA01000034.1, read on the forward strand.
AGAGGAATCGAAGACACCACAGACGCAGGAGCCATGTTATTCATAATTGGAGCGCTTGCAGCAATTGTAGGTATAGTCATGACTTTCTTTGGATTTAGGGTGTTGATTATGACAGAGCGGATTAAGAAGGGGTGATAATGATGGCAAGATGTAATTTTTGTGATGCTAATTTTAATGCAGGGCCCGGAGACCTTCTACTTGTCTGTCCCTACTGTGGGACTGCCCAGACAACTGACGGTGTGAAGTTCAAAGACCACTACATGATTCGCGTTCACTTTGACCAAAGCGCAGCACAGACGACCCTTCTTGACTGGGTATCAAAACAATTAGGAGTACCCCAAGATCTTCCTACAACTGCCAGGTTCTTGAAAGCAGAACAGATTTGGTATCCGTTCTGGATAAGTAGAGTGGATGCAGATACCAATTATCAAGGTCTTGGTCGTGATGCTACATTCCATGATGAGTGGCCACAACGACGTGGTGCATACAAACGAATTCAATACTTCTGGAAACCCGAATCAGGTCGGTTCACTAGGCGCCATGAAATTAACATCGCAGGCGTTAAGGATATTGATGCGGATATTCGTTCTCATCCGATTCCAACACGAGCGAAAGAATTCTTTAGCCACGCTCATGCGGAAGAATTCGATGGCAAGGTGTTACACAGTAACATTAGCGAAGAGGACGCAAAGAACTTAGCTCGTCAAATGGCTTTTGAGCGGCAGACTAATCTTGTCCTACAGGAAGTTGACAAGATAGAATCAAGGACTGATAACATCGATGTAGGAGAAACTTTCCTCATCCATGTTCCTGTTTGGGAGCTGGAGTATCGATATGGGAAACGAAAATACAATGCTTCTGTTTCTGCACCAACTGGTTATGTCATAGAAAGTAAGTACCCAAGATCCATGGCTTTCAGAGCTGGGGGCATAGGATTTGGTCTATTCATGCTGCTGATTGGTGTAGTTCTAATAGCATTTGCGTTAGATGTTTTCAACATTGGTTCTGACATACTGCGTGGTGGCGGTTTGCTTTCAGGTGGTCTGTTATCCATAATTGGACTCGTACTATTGTATAAAGGTGCATCAAGTAAAGAAGCTAAGGAAAAGATTTAGTGCAGAGCTTAGGCTCTGCCTCTTTTTTTTATCTATTAGTTGGTGAGTTATTCTCAATAATTCTAAACACACCGGTGAAGCTATCTACAAGTGAATCTTTTTTTGTCCAAACTGAGATATCAGGAGAAAGTAATGATTCTAAGACACTCAGAGTATTTTCTCTACTATCAAGTTCAATTTGTTGTGAACCGAGTGCTGCCTTTACGCCTGATCGCACAAGCCAGGGACCAAAAACATTGTTATTTCCATTCCTTGAGAAGTGGAAAATTGTAATATGTGCAGACTCTTTTTTCTTGACCAAGTCGGAAAATGCAGAAAATCTGGCGTGGTCAGCAAAGACTGCTGTCTTCGAGTCTGATGCAGAACTTCTTGCTCCTTGTATGCTTACACCTCGATCCAAGCCATTCTCAATCCGTTCTATTCTCAAATAATCTACTTGTGATTCACCTGGTTGGGTTAGAATAGTGAAGTTATCACCAAAGATTTCTGACATACTAAGACGATATGTTGTTGAAACTGGCTTTTCTAAGAGTTCCATCATACTTCGACTGATGTAACTATCAATTATTGCTTTATATGCTCCTCTTGATGGGACAAGCCTTCTACTGTCAAGTCTTCCCAATAGACCTACTGCCATTAGTCGTGCAACTTGATCCAGTGTGTATTCATAATCAAAGAGTTTCCAAGATGCTTCAGAAACTGTGATATCTTGTTCAGTAATTCGTTTAGCCACTCTGCTGATTTCAGGTTCAGATATGATGTCAAATGATTTTGTGTAGACCAATGGACTCGCTGGAAGTTGACCACCTAGGGCATGAAGCTTCCTTGGGGGGAGGCTAGATGTTTCTACTTCAATAGCAACTGGACTCACAGACAAAGCAATTGTTTGAAGCGTTTCTATAATATCAGATGGCTCCATTGCACGTGCGTCAACTGGTACTGCGAATCTATATAGCCTTCTTCTCATCGAAGTGATGGCTTCTTTATCAAGACCACTCCATCCCTCAGGATGATCATAGATAGAGAGCCATTCAGATGGTTCTGTGGAAGCAAGAACACCAGCCATCAATACAGGATATTTAGCTGCTTCGACAATTACCCCTGGTGGACTGAATGCTGTAACATGTCTGTTAGTCACAGGTTTTCCAAGTTGGGTTTGTATCATCTGAATGTGGTCAAGAGCCATCTAGCATACCCCTGTCTGAAGGTGGACCTATGTATAACTGGGAGCAATAGGCTAAGTTGATTCTCACTAGATTACCTACGCTTGAATGAACGACATAAGAGGTGAGGGAGGTGTCCGAAACTAAATGCTTCAGAGAAAACACATATACTGGTCTGATTTAGCTAGATTGGACGGCAGGTGATCCCAATTCACGATACTGGTCCTGAGAAATTCTCTGCAAAAATAATGATACCCTCTGCAGTTAGTTTTCTCAAACACCACCGTGAAGATATCATTTTACTTGTGTTTTCTTTCATAGTTACTCTAGCTAGTAGTATTTACTACCTTGCGACAATGCTAACAATATCTGAGCCTGGGCTCACTCTTGATGACTCGTGGATCCACATTCAATTTGCCCGTACAATCTTTGAAGGAACTCCATGGGAATATTCTCCAGGGTATCCAAGTACTGGTTCGACAAGCCCTCTATGGTCTGTTATTCTATCTATTATCTTCTTCTTTACTTCTGACCAATTTGGTATTGTATGGGCTACTATTACCATTTCAACTACATTTTACATTGGCTCAACATTCCTCGTAGGACGCGTCATTACTAATTATACTGAGAGAATCCCCTTTGGACTATTAACTATGCTAGCATTTGTTATTATTCCTCGTAATACCTGGCTCATGTTATCTGGAATGGAAACTCCTCTGTTTGTCTTTATCCTATTACTTTCAATCATTATTTTAGATCATGAGGAGATTAAATATGATTTAATACTAGGAGTCCTTGCAGGGCTTGCCTATCTTTCTCGACCTGAAGGAATAATCATACTCTTTTGTATTCCTATACGATTTGTATTATTGGTGTATAGGAAAAAAATTGACCGAACTCGATTTGGTCTTTTCATACTATCGGGACTATTTGCTCTACTCATTATTTCACCTTGGATACTATACTGCCTTACAACTACAGGCTATCCATTACCTGACACATTCTATGCTAAAGTGCATCCTCCACTACCACATGAAATAGCGGCATGGGATTCTTGGTGGGTAGCATTTGTACGTGAAATGCTATATCTTCCGGTAGGTGCTATTTTGGGTATTATTCTAGTAAGCAAAGGAAAACCATTTGCTTGGATTCTACCTGTATCTCTGACCATTCTGTACAGATTTTCAACACCGTATGCAGCTTTAATTAATAATGCAAGATATCTTGTTCCAGTCTTTGATCTCTTTTTAGTCGCAGCAATTGCCGCTGCAGCTTTAGTTTTCAAAATGATACTCTCACGGATTCTTGAATTCCATGATAATGATTCGTTACATATAATTGGTGCATTACTGTTGGCTTTTATTATTATCACACCGATGGTTCCACACTATGTTTGGCAAGCAACAAATTATGGCAAAGCTGCTGGCAACATCAATGATATGCAGGTACATCTTGGTTATTGGTTAAATGAAAATACACCTCCTGATGCTGTCTTTGCTACTCATGATGCAGGGGCTTTACGCTTCTTTTCTCAAAGAACTATGATTGATCTTGGTGGATTGGTAAGCCCTGATATTATCCATGGGAATATGACAAATCGAGAAAAGATGCAATATCTCTATGACCATGGTTGTAACTATTTCGTTTTCTTCGACGAGCTGTTCAGTTTCTGGTCAATCTATTTTCCATATAATTCCTACCAAAAAATATACACAGTCTTTCTCGAGGACAATGTTGTGTGCGGTAGAGATACTATGTCTGTTTTCAGAATCTATTGGGAACTGACCCCTTATCATCAATAATAGACAACAGAGTCAAAAATCCTTAAATCAAAGGTCACTGACTGACAGTTATAGGTGCAATCGTTGGTTGATATTAGGAACCAGATTGAGGACTATTTAGTACTCCTCAATATGAAATACTCATGGAATGAAAAAGAAGGTCTATTCGAACTTGTTTTTAGTGAAAGGAAAGATGGAAAACCAGCAGATCCTGAAATGGGGGATGATGCCAGCACATTTCAATACACACTCTATATTAGTCCAGGTTTAAAATGGATTCAAGTATACACTGATGTGTATCCTCTTGATAAGATTCCTAAAGATAAACAAAATGCTGTTTTCTTAGATTTCTTGGAGGCAAATCGCAAGTATGCTGAGGTTTGTTTTGATTTTGATAAGAAACGGGGATTTATTGGTACTTCTCAGGAGATGATGATCCAAGGTCTTAATTTTGACCTTTTCAGAGAAGAGTTTCTCGCTGTTCCCTGGGCTGTCAAGAATTTCTGGACCGAGATTGCTACCAGACATAATCTCAAGTAAGAAGAATCAAATGATACTAACATCAACTCTCATTGAAGCTGGTCCCGTATACTTTTCACAATTGAAGTGAATAATTCCTCGGGATTTGTGATGTCTGTAAAACCACCAGTGTACGCTTCTGCACTCCCTCCTCCTCTTCCTCCTAATTGTTCTACAATTCTGGCAATGTATTGAGATGCATCTTTTGGCATTCCTTTAGTCCAAAGAGTGAGATTTGTTTTCTTTCCAGGCGCAAAAAACAATGTTATGGATGGAGACTGAAGGTCAAGTTCTTTCAGAAGATACTTAACAGTTGCAGAATCAAGACCCGGAATGAACTCATACCAGAAGACCACATCATCAATTATCTCCATTTGAGGGCCGTTTTTTAATAATTGGAGAATTTTCTCTATTGACTGATCATATGCAATCTGAATATTCTTTGATTTATCCAAGACCGCCCCAAGCTGATCAATTTCAAAGGGGTAGTCATATTTTCGAACTAAGATGTCATTATACACACTACATAGCATTTCAACAGCTTTTTGTCCTGATATGAACTCAATATGGGTTTCAGTTTCTCCTATTTTGATGTCAACGATTTTGAAGACACAAATCTCTTGTGTGTTAATGACATGCAATCCTGAACATGCGGAACTGTCAAATTCACCAACCCTGACTAGTCTAATAGACTCATGTTTTGAGGTGACTCCTTCTCTTGCTCGGATGGATTCATCAACATCTTCAGCTTGTACAATCTCTGTTGTTACGTTTGCTCTTTCATGAATAAGTCGTGTAACTTCTGACTCGGCATCCAAGATAGCTTGCAATGATAATTTTACTTCTTCGACATCAATAGTACCATGAAGCCCATCTATCCATATCTTTCCCAATTTGAGAGTAGGATACTTTTTCTTCAATGCACCAACAAAAATATGCTCTGAGGTATGATTGGCCATCATATCTCTACGCCAAACCATATCAAGCCTGAGACCACCTTTCCCTATTTTCTTTGGAGGTTTTTTTACAAGAAGTGCAGTCCTTCCTTCATGGATAACAGTATCAATAAACGGATATTCTTCTCCATCAACGATAACTACTCCACGGTCTCCTGCTTGACCTCCGCCTGAAGGTTTTGCCACCATTTCTAAGATCCTTACATAGAAGTGACCATTAGCTTCAAGTATGGACTCAATTGTAATTTCAAATCGATCGATTAGTGGATTAGTCCAGTAATATGGTTGGGTTTCCATTTTTCATTCCACCATCTAATCAGTATACTTTCGAATCCTCTTTTGAATCTGGCTACTTAATATCAATACAGCCGAAACCGATATAGCCAATCTGCTCCTCTCTCACTACAGCAGGAATCGGAGCTGCCAAAAAGAATGTTCAAGTTTATGAAATCAGATCCCCTGAAAAAGGCTAAGAAACATGTAGAAAAAGCTCTCATTGAGATTGAGGATGGTTTTCCACAATATGCAAGTGTCGAATATGAAAAGGCAGCACGACTGTTTCTTGAACAGGAAGAGATTGATTTTGCAGTGAAGTATTTTCGAGAAGCTTCCTACAGCGCACTTGAAACCAATAATCACTTTAGAACTGCAGAAATGAAGATTGCAGCAGCGGAATGCCTTTTCATGGAAGGCAGATATGATGAAGGTGCTGGATTCTATTCTGAGGCATCAGATCATATTCACCGAGAAAAGAAGTATCGTGACTCTAATCGTGCGCTTGCTATCGCAATAATTGGATATCTTGCAGCTCGCAATTTTGATACTGCTACAAATCTGATGAGAAAAGGTGAGAAGAGATTTAGTGATGCTGCTAATAAGATCACCTCTGAGTACGAGCTAGCAAAAGAATGTGTCACAATTCTATGTGATGGAGCGGATGTAGAGAAGAAGAGTTTCGAAAAGAAAGCGAGTAGTGCCAAACCAAAATCAACTGAGCAGGCACTATTGAATTTCGTTATCACTTCAGTACGACTTGCCCTTGATACCGATGTCACTTTGGATTGGGCAGGTCCAAAACGAGATGAGGTGCTTGTCAAATCACCAATTGAGTTGGAGCTTCAATTCAAATGCCCAACTCCTGTTCGTGTTGTCGATTACCGTGTTTCTCTTTCAAATAGTGTGATAATATCCAGGCCTGCTGAATTCAATAATCCTGCTTCAACAGAAGACTCTTGGCTGATCGAATGTCGACCAGTACTAAGTGGAGATGGGGTAGTAGGTCCCTATCAAGTCACTCTGGAAGGTGATAAGGTACTTGTTCACAAACATAGTAATAAGATTGAATTCAAGATTGCTCGAGCTCCACCCAATATTGATATGTCTTTATCTCCTGAGAGGGTTTCCTGTACTCTAGGGGATGAAGCTATTCTTGAGGTTGAATTGAAGAATCTTGGTGATGGTCCTGCTGAAAACATCAATGTGAAATGTGAACTATCAGACGGTCTAGAAACCTCACTGGGATGTGATGATAAAACGATCAATTTTCTGGGAAGTGAAGAAAAAATGCGTTTTCAATTCTTTGTGAGAGCCATAGGCCAAGGTGATGAACTAGTCACAATTCGTGCAGTTGATGGTCACTCAGGCCAGGAGATCGTGAAGACAACGCTGGTGAGAGTCGGGTAGTAGCTTATCCCTTTCTCTTCTTTCTCTCAATCTCTTCTCTGATACTAAGACAGGCCCCCATAACTTCTTGAATGGCTTCCTCTTCGTGGAATATCTTCAGAAGTTCGTCTGCATCTTCAAGTTTATTTTCTACAAGGTTCTCACTGAAATCAAGAAGGGTCTGTAACCACTCCCATCTTGTTCTACCAATGATCTTTTTGGCTTTCTCAATTCTCTCTCTTGCCTTGTCCATCTTTTCAATGGTTGCAAATCCCATTGCTGCTAAAGCGAGATCAATCACTGCTCGTTCAGCATTTCCATTATCAATTGCTTTCTCAGCAGCCTTATCATACAAATTCCCCATGTTCTGTGCTGCAGTTAAGAAATATTCTCGGTTACCAGTCTTATGACATGCGTAAGCTGCCCAAAGATAGGCTTGAGCAGCAGTTTCAGTCATTCTCTCTAAGAGGGCTTCTTTTGCTGCGTTTTCGTATAGAGTGAGAGCAGTCGAAAAATCACTGATTTGCCTATATTGAGTTGCTGCTTCCATATAGGCTGTGGCTGCTGCTTTATGGTCGTCTTTTTCTACTCTTTCTTCTGCGTACATATGATAATATTCAGCTGATTTCTTAGTCATCTCAAGGACTCTATCGAGATAACAGCTTGCAGCATGTTTGAATTGGTTTGCAGCTTGGTAGTAGTTTTCATTTTCCAGAAATTCGTTCGCAAGACGCTCCCATTGTGTGCAATCGTCTTCCATTGTTGTCTCGACCTCGATACACTCGAATATCACATAGACTAGACTCGAGCTGGATGTACGTTAGATACTTGTGCTACACAAATATGTTGTGCTGATGTAAGGTTTCTCAAATATCGATAGTTAGGATGTGGTTAATAGCTAATTTCTGCCAATAGTTCCTTGGCTCTTTCAACCTTGACATTCTTTTCTTTAACAAGACGTTCAGCAATGATATCAACTTGTTCTCCGCGCGCACCTGCTGTTGCCGCAACATTACGAGCATGAAGTGCCATGTGTCCTTTCTGTATACCCTCAGAAGCCAGAGCTCTAAGAGCTGCTAGATTCTGTGCCAAACCAACACTTGCAATAATATGACCTAACTCAAGCGCAGTCTGGACTCCAAGTATTTTCACACAGGCTCTTGCTACAGGATGGACCTTCGTGGCTCCACCAACGAGACCGACTGCCATTGGAATTTCAATTGAACCTACCAGATTTCCATCAGTGTCTCTCTCATATTTTGTTAATGAGCTATAACCATTTCTGGCTGCATAACTATGTGCTCCAGCCTCAATGGCCCTGAAATCATTCCCTGTCGCAATCACGACTGCGTCTATACCATTCATGATTCCTTTGTTGTGAGTGGCACATCTGTATGGATCTGCTTCTGCGAATGCCCATGCTGCAATAATATCATTGACTACTTCTTCCCCACCGAGTAGTTCTTTATCAAAGGTTGCTCCAGCGCGAACAAGCCTGAATTCCGCAAGATTGGAGAGAATTCTTAGAATCACTCTTCCACCAGTAATTCTCTCGATTCGGGGAGCAAGTGCCTCCGCCATGGTGTTGACAGCATTAGCTCCCATCGCATCACGAGTGTCGACAATAATCTCACAGATCAGCATCCTGCCTACCAATGAATCAATTATTCGAACTCTGAGGTCTTTCGCTCCTCCACCGAATTTTATGAGAATTGGGTCTTGTTCATTTGCGAATTGAAGTAAATCCTCTTTTGCTTCCATGACTTTTACCATTGCATCCTCTGGGTTTGGGACTTCAACTGCTTGGATCTGTGCAATCATGTTGGGTCCTGTATCTGTTGCTATGAATCCGCCAAGACCTCTGCACATTCTTGCAGCATTACTGGCTGCTGCAACAACTGAAGGTTCCTCGATTGCCATTGGAATCAGGTAATTCTTCTGGTTGATTCTGAAGTTTGTTGCGATACCCAGAGGTATTGTCATTGCTCCAACAACATTTTCAATCATATGCTCTAAAATCTCTAGATCTACTTTACCAGGATTGATGAGAGGTCCAAGTTCTTCATCACCGAGACCTGTGACTTCCATCAACTTCTTCACACGTTCTTCGCGTGATAACTTGTAGAATCCTGTTATCTTTGAATCATCAACCATTGGTATCCCTCAGCAATTGTCATCTTCAGTTCTACCTTTCCATAAAAGAATGTCCCTCGCACAATTTATTTTAATTCCCACCATATTCGAATTATGGCTTATTTATCTGGACGGAGAGTAGCATCTGGAATGCTACCTTGCTTTGGTTCTGTTGCAGTTGTTTTAGGATTAATGTTTGGTTATATTATTCCTTTCGATGATCCAGTTGTTGTTCTTGCTGGGAACTTAATTCTCCTAATTGGTATCGCGATGATTATCTCAGGACTTGCATTATATCCCAGTGGAAGACGCGAATCAAGGAAAATCAGAAGCATCCTCGAGATTGTTGCTGCCAGAAAACAGGTTTCCATTTCAGATATCCGTGCAGAAACGGGTCTTGATACAGAGTACATTCGAAAAGTCATTACTGACATGCTGATTGCGCATGTTCTGTTTGGCTATTTAGAAGATGATTTCTTTGTGAGAGATATTGCAGGAGGGCCGCGATATTATAGATGAAATTTGATGGGTCTATCTGATACTTCCGAGTAGAACAATCATCATCTCATCTCTTTAGTATGAACCCCCTCGACCATAGGGTTTATTTCGTACACCTCTGACGATGCAGAGTGGTTGAGTACGATGAGTTCAGAGCGAGACTTTAGCGATGTCATCACTGGGTTAGCTAAGAAACGAGGTTTCTTCTGGGGTCCAAGCCCGGAGATCTATGGAGGCAGCTCTGGATTCTATGATCTAGGTCCTTTGGGCAAATTATTGAAGAATAGACTTGAGAGTATTATTCGGTCATCATTTGTCAAGACTAACTTCTGGGAAGTTGAATGTCCTACTGTTTCCATAGAAGCTGTCTGGAAAGCATCTGGTCACTTGGATGGGTTCATTGATCCAGTGACGCAGTGCACAAAATGTGGACAAGTCTTCCGTGCTGACAATCTCATTATGGAGCAGAACCCAGATGCTCAGATTGCTGGCCAGACTGTGGATCAGCTTACTGAAACCATCGATAAATTAGGTGTTGTCTGTCCTGCATGTAAGAATCCATTAGGTCCTGTTGAGTCATATAACCTTATGATGAAGACACGACTAGGTCTTGAACAGGATGCCTATCTCAGACCAGAAACCGCTACTTCAACATACTTACTCTTTAGACGATTCTTGACCTTCTTCAGAGATAAACTACCTATGCAGGTCTTCCAGATAGGCAAGGCATATCGCAACGAGATCTCTCCTCGTCAGGGAATGCTACGTCTGCGAGAGTTCACCCAGACTGAGGGTCAGATATTCATCCTTGAAGAAGACGAAAAGAGCTGGCCACAATATGATTCTATTAAAAATCAAGACCTTCCGCTTCTATCGAATAAGGCTCAACAGAAAGGTACCACGGATTCAGTCACTATGAAGGTCTCAGATGCCATTAAAAAAGGTCATTTTCAAAAACCCGCCTATGCTTGGTGTGTGTATCTGGCATATTCGATATTCCGCAACATGGGATTCTCCAAAGATAATCTGCGACTTCGGCAGCATCTCCCTTCTGAAATGGCTCACTATGCTCAGGATGCATGGGATTTAGAAATTCATACCCAGAGCTTTGGATGGGTTGAGTGCTGTGGTATTCATGACCGTGGCAATTATGATCTTACTCGTCATCAAGAGTTCTCAAAGGAAAAACTGAATGTGAGTGTGAACAAGCAACCTGTTGTTCCTAATATCCTTGAGATTGCTTTTGGCATCGAGAGACCCCTATTCTGTCTGATTGACAATGCATTCCGACCAGAGAGTGAGCTTCGTGATACAGACTGGCTTCAATTCCCACCTGAAGTAGCACCTATTCAGGTAGCTGTGTTCCCCCTGATGGGTAAGGATGAGCTTCTAGGACCAGCTCATCAGATTTATGATGAACTCATGGAAGCTGGCTTCATTGTCCAATTCGATGTAGGTGGTTCAATAGGTCGGCGATACAGACGTCAGGATGAAGTGGGTACTCCATTCTGTATCACTATCGATTACACAACACTTGAAGATGGAACTATCACAATCAGAGACCGTGATTCAATGGATCAGGTTCGTGTTAACAGGAATGAGCTAACTTCCATACTGAGAAAACTTGTTCGTGGATTAGTTTCATTCGGTTCCTTGATATAGATTCTCCATCTTTGATGCTGCTACGATTGTATATTGTATGTATGCGTGGATGTAACGGAAATGGGCTGAGAAAGCATCCTAATCAATAAGCTTCATATAGATACAAAGAGAGGTTGAAAGTAGATGAGTTGTTCTATGAGGTCTGATTCTTTTGTCAGTTACAGAGGTGTTGCTTCCCAGCGGGAGCGCTTCAGATGTAATAGAGACTAGAAGACATGAGATACTTGGCCTTAATGGAAAACTTTGGCGCCTAGCGCTTGTTGCGGGAATTGCTCAGCTTTCTGTGAGCATTTGGACCTGGCAATTCGCTATTTTTCTGGACACATTTCTAACACCTTGGGATATAGGTCTAACTTTCACTATTGGTACTCTTGCAGCACTAGTTGGATATCCAATCTCCGGTGCAATGGCTGATTATTTTGGAAGAAAAAAGACTATGATCTTTGCCTTTGTTCCTCTTTGCTTAGGTCTATTTATGCTCTTCATCCTGCCAACTTGGCCTTTTGTTGTGGTGTCATATGGTCTGACACAGTTCGGATGGAGTTTTATTATCATAATCTCAAGAGCAATGCCTGCTGATGAGATCGCTAAAGAACATCTTCCTGATTCAACTAAGAAGTTCACTATGGTCTTGATGCCTGCATTCCTGATGGATGGTATCAGTCCTATTCTTGCGGTGTTTCTAATTCAATCCGGAGCCAGTCTGAACTATTTACTACTCATCGGTGCTGTTGCAGGACTCTTTGCATTACTACTGACTATACTATTCGTCCAAGAGACCCTACATCCAGAAACCAAGAGAAAGGCTCAACTGGAGTCTAAGATATCTGTTAGGAAACTTGGACAAAAGTTCTGGTATTTCACTGGAGGTATGGTAGGGTATTATCTGGCCTGGGGTTTGGCGATTCCATACCTTGGACCACTTAGTGTTGATGAATGGGGAATTGATATATCAACATATGGTCTTACTTGGAGTGTTTTTTCACTATCGACTGTTATCCTTATGTACAGCCTTAGTAGCTTTGCAGATAGAGGTAGACGAAGAGCTTTGATTGTTGGTCTCATCGTAAATGCAATCATTATGATATTATTTGGAATTGGGTCTGGAGTCTTGACGATGTTTGCTTTGAATATCCTCTGGGCTGGTCCGATTGTGATATGGATTGGTGTTGAGCGAAGCTTGGCAATAGACGGTGTAGTTGAGCAATTCAAGGGTCGTGCTTTAGGTACTTATCAATTGATTACAAGTGTGACTGGACTAATTGCAACACCTGTGGGTGCACTGATTTGGGAATTTACATCAAGCTTGAGATTTCTCTGGATAATTTCTGGACTGCTAGCTCTCTTATCGGTATCAATGATATACTGGGGGATCTACTATCAACCACGACCTAGAATCAAGTCGAACGTTAAGATTCGGCGTAAACAAGTTACAAAGAGTCCAGCTCAGAGGTAAGTATTGAATGTGCTCTGCGGTTAGAAGACAATCCCCCTATTCATCTTCACCTTTCCATTTTCTATTGGAACTCCTTCTTCTTCACAGTGCTTGCATCTTCCCAGAGCTCTAGTTTTATCTCCCCCAAAACTACCATCCTCCTTTACAACACGATGACAGGCAACGACAGGAAAGAGAGGATTTTTGTGAAGGGAGTTCGCGACTGCTCGATAAGCTTTTGGCTTACCTATCATCTTGGCAATTCGTCCGTATGTACTGACCTTACCCTTTGGTATCTTAAAGGTGGCTGCATAGACCATGCTATCGAATTTTGAGTATCCAGGGATTTCCAGAGTTGCGCGTCGTACATCATCTTCAGTCTTGATTTTACTTAGATCCATATTCACTCCTCATTTCTTGATTCAATGTAATGAGCCATACAATTCTAGATATGGATATTTCACTCACGGCATCCGAGTATCAAGAAACATCAAAAACTACATCATTTTTAGAAAGAGAGATAAGGCTCATAGACATTGTGAATGCAAGAGAGGGTATTAGATGAGTGAAACGGATGAACGCATCACTATCAAAAGTGTCCTTGTAGCAGTAGATGGCTCTGAACATTCCAACAAAGCAGTCAGATATGCTTGCGCAATCGGACCCCCATTAGGCGCTGACGTTGTTTTACTACATGTTGTACCTATGGTAGTTTCTGCAACACCTTATCACGATACGGTTTCAGACCAGCCTTTTCTCTCCCTTCAGAAGGTTGGAGAAGATATACTGGAGCGAGCCAAACGGTTGGCATATCAGTGTGGTTGTGAAGTCATCGATATGATATCTCATGGTGACCCTGCTGCAAGAATCATTGACATTGCTACTGAGAGGGGCGTCAGTCTCATCATTATAGGTTCACGAGGTGTTAGTGGAATCAAGAGGCTTTTCACTGGTTCCATTAGTGATAAGGTTTCAAAGAGTGCATCCTGTCCAGTAATGATTGTGCGTTAAACATCCAGAACTGCACGAGATGTTGTCTGGTGTCAAAAAGAAAAAAGTATGGCATAACTATTGATATCGGGACTACTAATATCATCATTCATCTTGTAAGATGTAGCGATAATGCCCTTGTGAATCAATTACTATTGAAGAATCCCCAAGTTGAGTATGGAGCAGATGTGATCTCAAGAATCAGATCAGCTCGTAAAAACAAGGATGCACAAAGAAAGCTCGTTCTACAGATCCGGAATTCTATTCGAAAGGGAATTGCTGGAATCCTCGAGGAAACCAGAATAAAGCCAATTACTGTATCAGATGTTGTAATTGTCGGAAATACTGTAATGCACCATTTCTTCTTTGACCTACCGACTGATTCCCTAACAGTTGCTCCATATACTGCAGTAGAGAAAGATTCGATTTTGAAATCAGCTTCGGAAGTAGATCTAGATATACTTCCCAATGCGGATGTGTATTCTCCACCTGTTATTGAATCCTTCATCGGACCTGATGCTATTGCTGTTTTATTTGCTAGTGGTTACTTGAGAGAACAAACAAGATCCATGACCATCGATGTTGGGACTAATACTGAGGTCTCCGTCATTACACCTGAGGGAATTTGGATTGCATCTGCAGCGTCTGGTCCTGCTTTTGAGGGAATGGCTATCGAATGTGGTATGAGTGGTGAGATTGGTGCTATTGAATCTGTTAGGATTAATCCAGAAACCTATGAACCATCTCTGTCAATAATCGATAATAACCAATCTCGAGGTATCTGTGGAACCGGGGTGATATCACTGATAGCGGCTCTTTTGGAGTCTGGTCTTCTGCTCCCTAGAGGTTCTTTTAACCATGCAATACAATCACAATGGACTTCCTTCGATTCTGTTCCTGCTTACTACATTGTTGCTCCACAAACCTCTTCGTCTACAGGAAAGGAGATTATTCTCACACAACCAGACCTTAGAATGCTTCAGCAGTCAAAAGCTGCAGTACGTGCCGCAACTGATTTAGTCTTGAGAAAATCTGTATCAAACTCCGATGAGATTAATAATCTATTTCTAACTGGTATCTTTGGTTCTGGTCTTTTAGTTGATGATGCTTACCGAATAGGAATGTTACCACGTTTCACTAATGCTTCGGTGACGCAATCGAGAAATGGCGCAATTCAAGGTGCTGACATGCTCTTGAGTGCGGAAAACAGAGAAACTGCTGAACGTATATCTCAGCAAATAAATTATATCGAGCTCATGGACAATGAGGAATTCAACCAGCTATTTGTTGAATCATTGCCATTCTCTAGTAAATGAGGTTCTTTGTATCAAAGACTTCTCCTGATCTTACTCTTGTTGACGAGAGCGGTTGTCCATCAGGGGTTCTTACCATGGGTACTATTATGATGTGAAATCTCTTCAATCCATTATCGATTCTTAGTTGATTGATATCAAAAGCATTCTGAACCACACTGATCTCATCTGATATAATGAGTGCCTCGAGATCTTCCATCTTATCTGCACCGCCTTCCATCGTTTCAATAGGAAAGATAGAACACCTATTCGGGTCGCATTCAGCTCTGATGAAATCTTCCAGCATTGTTTGTCTAGTGGAGAATGGTTGAATAAGGTCTCTCTGTTGTTTGTTGTAAAGCATTGCATCAGTGGTCAATCCTATTGCAACATTCTTCCCGATTCTAAATGCAGTTCTGAGAATATGTTTATGCCCCTCATGAAGATGATCAAAAGAACCAGCGAAGACGACATTGTTGTAAAAGTACGTGTCGTCTCCCAGTTCTTACACACTCCTAGATTCTATAATACCTACCTCTACTAAGTCTTTAACGATAGCTAGAAGATCACTTGATTCGATGTCTCCAAATTGGAAACAGAGCATATCCCAAATAATATCGAGTGATGTCCAGTCTTTGGACATGTTCAACAGCTCATCAAGCCTATCCCATGCATGAGGTTCCTTTTTCCTCATCTCTGCATACTTAGGAGCTTTCTCACCAAGTTTCAATAGAAGAAAGGTTGGACTCAGTGCATGTCTATGAATTCTCTTGACTTCAATTCCAAAGCTCTTAGGGTCCAATACAATCTGGTCTTCCTGCATCGCTTCGAGGCCCACTTCAGCACAAGCCCCCTCATAGGCCTTCCTAGCAATCACCATTTCAGTAGTATATACCATTTGAAGACTAGTCTTCAGAGCGTTTCTAATTGCCTCTTGTTCTGCAATTAACGACCACTCGGAGGTTGCTTTATCTAAAGTTGCTTGACCTAGGTCATGAGCATGCCCTAGCCATCTGATGACACGTGGGTAAATCTTCTCTGGGTCTCCAAGACAGCGTGACAATTCTGTGACACCATTTGCGGATACTTGTTGCATGAGCTCAATAAACTCATTACGACAATAAGTCAAGATGGTTTCTTCATAGACATGCTTTGGTAAGACCATCGAAAGTGTAGACAATGCAGCCACGCGAGATGCATATGCCATCTGCCTTGTGTCTATCTTATCTATTGTATCAGTAGATGTGTGGTAGAATCGGTCAGGATCTTGATTCAGCATTACTGCAGGAATAGCAACAGTGGCATCTGTTAACATGAAGTGGTCACTACCAGCACCATATCTCTCATACTTGAATGGTAAGGGCGACATGGTTCCACTCTGAATTCTATCATCTTTTCTTGATGCTTCTGTTGTCAACCAGTATCTTACTACATTGTTGAGTGTTGTTGGTAATGAGAAGGGTGTCCGTAAGAGAGTAAACACTGAACCTGCCTTTGCAGGATTTGCACCAACCATATCCATGTTTAACATTCCGATACAGTGTTTGAGAATTTCTTTCTCTCTGTCAATGAAATAGATGGTTCCAGACCATTCAGGCATCCAGATAAAACGAATTGAATAGGCTAATTTTGGAATTTTCTCTTCCTTCAGGAGATGTGTAATGACTCTAAGTACTTCCAATAGACTACCGCTTCCTGATGCATTATCATTAGCTCCTGGATTTGGATGACAAATGTGAGCAGCTACCCAAAATTCCTTCGTTCTATCTTCTCCTGGTATTAGAGCTGTGAGAACTTCGGTCTTACCATCTACAAGTTTAGCATCAACCTGTGCCTTGACTCTTACTGTCTTTCCTTCCTCTAATAGCGCTTTAAGCTTCAATCCATCCGCTTGAGCCAACGCAAATCCAAAGGTTGTCTTCTCTCGTTCATCGCCTGATGGCCATATAGCATCGTATCTACGAAGGCTTGCGAACTCGTCTTGGCTAGATGGAGGGACAAAAGTCAGTATCCCCGTAGCTCCATGTTGAATACATGCAACTCGATGGACCATTCTTGCCATCCCTTCAGTTAAGACGATCTTACCCTTGACATCTTTTCCTTGGTAATCTTCAGGACTCAGTCCCTTTCCAATAAAGACTACTTCTGACTCTATATCTATTGATGTGGAATGTGCAATCAACGATATTGGTTCAGCAGTAAAATCAGCAAGGATCTTTTCCTCTGGTTCGATAAGAGCAAGTATTCCGCTCTTGGGTTCCCATCCGATGACAGCTTCCCATGTACCAATAGTAGTCTTGCCATCAGCAGGATAATCAAAGAGATTGACTTCCACATTCGGAAAAGTTTCCATCTCTTGCTCCACATACATGATAGCATCATGAATACCAGGACTTGCTTGGATTCTGTGAAATGACGATATAGCCTGCACGTATCCCTTTGCTTTGATACCTGAAATTGTATCTGTTACTATCTTTACTATCTCATCCGGTAGCATAATATCCTCTCACACTAGTAGAAAATGTGTGAACTTCTACCATAAGTAGTCTACTACTACGGCGTAACAGTACTAAAATTTCGATAAAAAAGAAAAACGACCGGAATTGTCGACTCAATCCCGGTGTATTCCGACCATTTTGCCTTGCAAGGCTTATGGTGCTGTTGATTCTAATGGTACCGGCGGTGCTGCTGGTCGTGCACCAAGCTTTGCATCGAGTTGGAGGAGAGCCGGAACAGAATCTTTGATCATCTTCAGCATATCACGAATCTCCATTGTGTTTTTCTCTTCCTCAGTCTGCTCATTGTAGAACCATTGGAGCATAGCTTGAGTTGAACGGTCTCCAAGCTTTTCAGCAATAGCACCAATTTTGTAGATTCTGTCTGTCACTATGAGTTCATGGTGGTATGCATCTTCAAACACTTCAAAAGGTGAAGTCCATTCTGTTTTGGGTGCTTCAATTCCTTTCATAACAACTCTTCCACCACGTTCAACTATGTGACGGTAGAACCTGATTGCATGACTGTATTCTTCATCAGCTTGTACTTCCATCCAGTGTGCCATACCAGACAGATTCTTCTCCTCAAACCATGTAGCCATTGATAAATAGATATAACCGCTATACAGTTCGAAGTTTATTTGATCGTTAATTGCATCGGTTAATTCTTTTGAAATCTCCATATTGTACACCTCAACTTACAGGTTTTTCGATTTCTGTTCGTTGATATAATTCACAATAGCTAATTCAAGTGTCTTTAAACTTTCGGTAAGGCAAAGAAAAAGCATAATGGAGTCTAGAAATTACCTCTAGTTAGTGCAACGAACCTTTTTCTATTGGAATTAGAAGTATTTGCTCCATATTCAATTTGGAGTGAGAACCATGGCAGTACAAGATCTCACAATACTAACAATATTGTTTCAGTTTCTTCCACCACTTCTTGTAACATTTGTATATCTTCTCTTCTTTAGGAAACGAAAAAGCAAACTTATCGAAGTATTCATTGTTGTAATGTATCTTACAACAATTACATGGTTTCTGTTCAATATTGCCATCAATGATATTGTTCCAATCACAGATCCCACTGTGGACACAAGAGGCCTATCATGGGTACTTCTAACAGATTTGATTTTTCAGTTTGCTACATCTTTACAGTCATTTCTAACATGGATTATGATTGCATTCTATGCTGTATTGTTTGGAATGGTAGTACTTGCTGTAAAGCTATTACTGCAAGATCCTCTAAAGATGCGATTTAAAAATATCATCAGGCAAATCACAAAGAAGGAACCAGAGAGTGATGGTTTCTCTGGGTTCCGAGATCGTGCAAATAATATCCGGTTTGAAGGCGTCGAACCTCAGCCATTAGATCCTGAGGTACAAGCAAAAGCCTGGCGTGGCGCTTGGAAGGATTATGTTATCATCGGACTGGCAACGCTTATCCCATCAATATCTGCTTATGTAGGTACATTGCCGCAATATATCCAATATATGGATGATCCTACTCTGATGCCAAGTAATTATTATCTTGGTGTATGGGTTTTCCTCACATGGATATATCGTTTCGGCTACCCTGCGTCAAATAGAATTGCGAAAGGTGCAGGTCTTCGTCTTGGTAACAGAGATATCGGTGGCGAGATGATGCGGGGAGTACTTGGTTGGTTCTTTAGATTAAATATCCTATTAACTCTGTACACAATCATTACACAGATAATAACCGCTCTCAGTTCTGAAGTTGCAAATATCGGTACTATCGTGTTTGAATACTATCTGAGGGGTTTACTCTTAGCCTTCCCTCCAATTCTATTTGCTGTTGTAGTACTGCCACTCGTAGAAGATTTCGCTGTAGTCTTCTATAAAAGAACATTTGAGTCGTTAATAAACGCTAAATCCAAAATCAAATCCCTTAATATTCGTAATTCAATTGTCAATTCAATTTCAGCTGTTAGTATAGGTTTCATTGTAAGCATTGCCTTCATTGGAGCCGTGATAGCTGCTACAATGAATTATACAATAGGAAGCTTCCTTTTTCCAAGACAACTAGGTGATAGTGTCAAGATAGCAATACTAAATGCGCCTAATTTGTCTGCATTGCTCCCACCCGTTGTGTGGACACTCATGATGCTTGGTATTCCTTTTGCGTTCATGCTCCTAATTGGTATACTAGGTCACATGGTTAGAAAGCGAGTTAATGCAGGCTTGGAGACCTTTGCATTCTTTTCCGGTTTTACCCTCTCCATGGTCACGTATTATTTCTTGAGCGGGATGGACTACATTTTAGGGTACTTTCCAAGTGGTGTCAATTATGCCGGAGAGGTTGTCAATAGGTTGTTGCCGTTTCCAGAACCTCCCAAATCAATAGAATTCTTCTGGCGCTTAGCTTCTCAATTTGTCATCAATCTGCCCATGTACATTTTCACTGCTCTCTTCATTCTATACTTCTTTGAGTTCAGAGCTAAGTGGAAAGAAACAACAGGTGAAATAGGTGGTC
The DNA here is from genome assembly GCA_004524595.1 of Candidatus Thorarchaeota archaeon. The sequence continues at coordinate 24,606 of SDOA01000034.1, forward strand.
CTCTATTGAAAACCCATAAGAGAGACGTAGTTGAATCTGCGTTGATGTTCTTTGGAGGTCTTGTTGCATCCCTCATTGGTGTATTAGTTATCACACTAACATTCCATAACCCTGGCTTTGTGATGGATTCTCTTCAACTTCTATTTTCAAAGATTGGTGATCCTGACGGGCTAGAGGCGATATTGATACCAAAATTCCCAAATGGTAATATAATCCCCCCCTTAAGTAGGATTGACCCTGGTGGATGGTTTATCGTATTTGCAGAACACAACATAGTTCGGACTCTTCTAATGTTGATACTCGGACCAATCTTCTGGTCTGCTATCCTCTGGTTTGTAGGGGTGAAAAAAGAGGAATCTGAAGAGAAAATTGGCACATGGAGTGTTGTTGCTCTTGTCATCTGCGGTGCAATAACAGTCGTTTGGACGCAATATGATGCATTGATGAATGTCTTTAATCGATTTGATCCTGTTTATGGATTCACTGCACAGATGGGATATCGAGCAATAATTGTTTTTGGAATACCTGTGCTTCTCATTAGTCTTTTTGCTCTAATTAGATATATGCGAGGTAATGGTGTTGGTTGCTGGTGGTTCCCAATATTCATCATGCTCTTCGCGATTGAGTATTTCATCTACGATGATCAATTTACATTGATTGCTCTAACTGCTCTACCCCTCTTTCTAGCAGGAGGCTACAAACTCATCTATGGTAGACGTACTATAGAACAGACTGGAAAGAAGGAGGACTTCATAATCACCTACATCAAGTTTAGCTTGATGTCACTGGCAATTGCTGAAGTTTTATCAACAGCGTTGATTCTCGGCGGCATTAGCATCATTCATCTATTCTGGGGTGGGGATGTCTGGTGGTTCCTAAAGACTATCATACCTCATGCAATCATTGAGATACCAGTCTTCCTCATCGCGGCAGCAGCGGCAATTCGTATTGCAAAGGATCTTTGGCCAACAATCGAAGTGGAGAATTGGGATTCGCTTCCAAGACAGACTCGCAGACTCTTAAGTGATGAGCGTACTTGGAGGACATTTGCTTTGATTGCATTTCTATTAATCATCGCCGCACTCATCGAAGCATTTGTCACTCCTCTTATAGTATGGATCTTTTAGATGTGATTTCTGAGCGGGTTTTTCCCCGCTCTTTTCCTTTTTTTAATCCGAATTATTCTTTTTTTTTTTAATTTCAATTCAATCGACGTATGCTTAAATTGGAATTATTTAACAGATGACTACGATGCCGCTACTATTGATGTGACCTCTTGCTGCAGCAATATTATTTTGGTTCACACATAGCTCAACAAATGCATGTCTTGTGCTTCTTACATATAAAAGCGGCCTCAAAGGGATGAGAGATCAGAGGATTAAAACATGAGAAATATCACGAAAATACTTTCATTGTTCATACTTTTTCTGTTTACAGCTTCCTTTTTCATTGATGCTCCTGAGATTCCTGCTTCAAGTTCACTGAGAGATAGGTCTCTCTCTGAACACCAAATAGGACAGCCAAATAGTGTTACTGCAGATTATCCAATGGATTATACAGAGGTGAGCTGGAACCAACAGATCATTAATGAACAACGGGAAGAGCAATGGAATTCATCTAGGTATCGATTCGGACCCACACTGAATTGGCATACTCGAAATGCCTCTACTGGTGAAATCATTGATTGGAATCAGGAGATTCCAATAGACACATGGTTTGATTTCATTCTAGAAGTACCTAAGACTGCACTGAGTGAACAAATTCCGCATGCAATACTCTTGATGGGTACATATTACAATCTATCAGAGATGGTGGATGGAGAGATGAATGTAGATTTCCATCCTTATGCTCTAGCGGTAATCTATTATGTTCCAGAGGATAGGTTTGAGATTTATTCGAGCAAGGAAACAACTAATCCAACAGGACTTCCTGGAGACCTACCAGAGAACTTCACGCTATCTGATGTCCTTGGCCCAATGGTTGAACCTTTCGCTGAAATAGATATGGTTGGCTCTGACTATGTTGTTGGTGCTGAGTCCTATTGGGGTAGATTTGGAGTGCTTGTTAATGCCAGTCTTCATCCAGGTTTCTATATGTTCAATGCAATGATTCTGGATGATAATTTCCAACCTATAGCGCAGAGTCAAGAAGGCCAGCAGAGTGGAAGACTATTAGGTATCGACCTCCATTCCATTGTTAATGAGGCATTTGGAGGATACTACACAATCGACAGACGAGATGAGAATGGCAATATCATCTATACTGTAAATCGCGGTGATGATTTCAATATCACAGTGACATCCAGCAATTCAACTTTACTAGATACTGTTTCAATATTCATGTCTGCACCTTCAGTAATGAAAATTCAGCGATGGATGTATGGTCCATACTCTGAATCCAAAACAAGAACTGGTGCATGGGAATGGAATGACATATTACAGACCTATGTTTGGAATGCGGCCATTGAGGTATCTTGGGCTGAACCAAAGTTCGGTTATCACTGGGAGGATTCCTATACATGGATAAATATGGGTAAGGAGTATATATACTATGATCCATGGGGTGATTGGACAGAAGTTCGTCAGAGTTGGCCGCAATATGCTATATCTTATGATTTCAATACTAATAGCTGGAATTCTTATGCTGCATACCATTACGAGAATCATACATGGACAGGGGACGATTGGGAACATGTTAAGTGGTTAGAACTAGAACCTTGGTCATCTGATTGGCCAAGCCCCTTTATGCTCAATGAGTCTACCAGTAGTGTATTCTTCAATTCTTATGGAAAAATGGTAGTTAACTTTAGAGGTCATGTGAGTGAAAAGATGCTTCCCTCGGGCATTGAATATGGAGAAACCCTTCGATTTCATGAACGTGTAACAAATCAATACGGGCGAGACCTTGTCAATTTCATCAATCTCCCAATAGCTTCACCGCAACAAGTTCTGGACTATGAGAATCAGAGAGAACTAGCAATTGATACACCAGTATCAATTGTAAAGATAACACACAAAGGACAGCCCTATAGTCCAAGTTGGATTTTCCAGGCAGATATTGGTGAGACATTTACAGTAAGTTCTAGGCTTCAAGGCGGCATTGAATACGTTGACGATATCGATGGTGTAGCCTTTATCATGTATGGTAACAAAGAGCGATGGGGCGAAGAAGACAGCATTCAATGGTGGCAATACTCGGACGTCCAAATTCAAGTGAAAGTAAGTCCTTATGGTGATATCGAAGTTAATATCTATAATTACACAGTCAGGACATCATGGGGATATGGTGAACACTATGAATGGAGAAGTGTCGAAATTGCGCCTGGGGTCTGGCAGACTCAGAGAGTACTTGTTGAGGACTGGTTCTGGCAAGAGCAAATCTGGGACTTCACTCTAAATGAAGGAGCTGGAGGTTGGACAGACCAACATTTCCCCATGCAATCACTAAAAGGGAAAATGCCTGTTATTTTCCTGACTGCAGGGAATGTCACCTACAACCTCATTGGTGAAGACTTGAGGGCCTCATTTGATGTCACACCTACTCCACAGATGCCTGCACTAGAATGGTGGTGGGAATATTTCTACGGAAACCTGACGTGGGTAACTGACTACGAATCTGGATGGGGTTCTCACACTGTCTTAGGTTGGACTGAAGATACTGTCTATCACTACTACAACGGTACTCAAATTGTCTATGTTGAGAAGCCCTACAAGGCTCCAATATTCCATAATATGCAGACTGGAGAGCTCTATGAACGTACTAAGATACCCTATGTGATCATAAATGGTAAGGAAGAGCCATTGAAGAGGTATGTCTTCAGAGATTTTGATTATACATATGAGACCTTACTCCGTGAAGAATACGATTACATTCGAGAAGATTATCGAAGATTCATCAGACTCATGAATGGAACTGAATTAGAGGTCTTTGGTGATCAGACTGCAGCATTATACAACATCACTCTGAATAATGGTACTTGGTTCTTATCCTTTCAGGCTCATCCATACTATATGGGTGGGATGGATATCTATTCAATGATCGCAGAAGATGGTTCTGTTATTGCGCTACCCTGGCCTGAATGGAGTGGATATGATTCTTTCAGAGTGGGTGTAGTTCCTGTCGCAATGGTCGAGTATACATATGTTACATATGCCTCACCATTCTATCCGTATGAACCCTACAATGCTGTTCCACTTTATATGGTTGGATGGCCTGAGTATGTCGGTTACGATCATTGGATTATACGTCTAAATGGAACTTGGGAACCAGTTGATGTATGGAGATGTTATGAACCTGAATTTGAGCATCTCTACATGTACTTCAATCCCCACGATGGAAGATACTATGTCTTTGATTGGCCATGGGAACTGATGCGATGTGGTGGAGCCTATTCCGATGTCTTCATCCCTCATTATGTGACTGAACTGTATGCCTATGTTACAGTTGGTGGAACTAATTATCCGATTCCTGCAGCTGGAGAACCTATCTTTGGTTGGTGGAAACTAGACTGGGTAATTCATAATAAGTATGTACATGAGATTGCCTATATCAACGGAACTGGATATGTCGTGGATAAATTACTCGATATGTGGGGTTATCCATATATGGAATACTCTCCAGGACCCCCCTCTAACTACTCGTATTATATCTATCAGGTGAATGTGTTAGGAACATGGTATAATCTCACTGATTGGGGTTTTGTGGACCCATGGTATGTTATGAGCTACGATTACTTCCCGGACTCATTACCGTGGGTGACCAAGGCTAATGGTTCACTCTTCATTCCAGAGGTAATCCATTCTGATTGGACCGTTGCTCTGGGGCATAGAGACCCCTCTACTCTTGAGTTCGAAGTTGAAACTTGGATTGATGTTACATCTGGTTTTTATGATGGTGATTATCATTCTAGCTATATTCAAGATTTCAACTATACTCTTGGATATGAATATGTAACAACCAAATCTGGAGAAGAATACTTCTATAACTCGACCTGGAGAGTCGTTTTTCATAATATCACACTGTCAAATGGCACCTTCTTCTACTCAGCCATGGATCAGCCTCAAATATGGCCAACTGATATTTCCAATTGGGAGATTGATACCTTCTACATGGTTGATATCTATGGTAACTATATGTGGTGGTATGGATGGGATGACTTCACATCTCAAGTCATTATGATAAATAATGTGACAGGAGACCCATGGGATGGATACTTTGGATTCCTTGGTGAATGGGTTCCAATCATCAATTATGAAATAATCCATTGGGACTGGAACGGCGAGATGTGGTATAGTGGTGCTCACTATCAAGACAATGTCTGGACCGACTACTACTATTTCATCGATATGAAGAATGGAACCACTTACGAAGTCATTCCATTACACTGGACTCCTGAAAGCTACCGATACAACTTCCCATCATGGCATTTCATGAGTGATGGGACCTGGTACAACATTAGTGGCAGTTCGGATATAATCTATAAAGCATATCAATTCGAGGGTTTCTCCAAGAAACTGGATTATGCTCCAATACCTGTATCGATCATTAGAACACAGCAATCAATCATCACTGGCGCTCCAGACCGAGGTATGTGGGCTATCGACTTGTGGACTACCAATCCTGAGAATGGAGCTCTTGACCTAGATGGGAATCTGGCAACAATAGATGACCAGTATTTCATAAAGGAATTCCACTCTTCAACAGACTTCTACAATATTACCCATGAATATCTGGATGTAACCATTATGTGGGAGCCTGATAGTGAAACATATGGAGATGAGTTTTACCTACATTCTTTCACAGGAATGGTCACCTTCAACTGGACTTTTGAGTGGGAAGACAATTATATCTGGACAAAGGCTGCAACCGGTGAAACCCTCTCGACGGCTGAATTTGATGAAATCAAGAATCTTCTCTTTGATGACTGGGGCAATCCCAAACCCGGATATTGGGGAATCTCTTGGCTTGCCTGTAATTTTACTTCAAATGACCTCATTCAACAAGCCATTGATGAAGGTTGGAGTTGGGCAATAGAGAATACCCGTGAGTGGAGCTGGTTGTGGTGGGAACTTGATGAGTACTATAGCACCGAGGTGAGTAATGGTACTCATAGCGAACTGATGGACATCAATCTAGCCTATCAATACGCAGGCATGTTTGCATGGATGGATGAGAACAATGATAATTTCATGGATGTATCCTCAGAAAGTCTGGGTAGTGCCGAGATGACTCACTATTGGATGCCTATTGATGTACAATCAGTAAGTTTCGTCACACCTGGTGAAGCTTTTGGTAACTTCAATCCTACTGATACAATCTACGTAGGAGTGAATGATACTGTAGACTTTGGTGTCACATTCACTAATGTCACTGGAATAGTGTTTCCATTTGGAGTCTATTCCTATTGGGATTGGTATGTTGGTCAGTATTCTGGTTCCGACTTTGCTAACTTCGATGAGCGACCCACAGAGTGTACAACAAGCGAGTTCTCACTCGCGGTGCATTTCGCAGGACATGTCAATGAGACTGGTTCAAATATCGCTGAAGTGAAATTTGATATCACTGTCGGAGATTGGGGTCTTGACACTCCTGGAGGAAGAGCTGTCTTAGAGGGTATGAGTCTTGCTGTATCTTTCTATAGTGATCTCACAATCACTTCTGGTAGTGATGGCGCAGCTGCAATGTATCTTGATGATTATGGACAACCACTTAGTAATGAAGAAGCGATTGCATCAAGCAACTTCACAATGGCATCAGGACTAACAAGTGTTGCTTTGATGAATCTTGGAGGTTATCCATACTCATGGTCAAAGAATGCCTCGAAAGTATGTACAGTAGATGCACAGACAGTTCCACTCTCTGCAGTTAGTGCTATCTATACTTCAGGAAGTGGTGGCACAGCAACAACCTTCGCAATTTCATCTGAACAATTCTACACATTGATTGGATTCAAATGGTGGGATGGATATGCTTTGACTGTTGATCCAGTATTTGTCGGATACATCTCACATGGTTCATCAGACACGACTGCGCCAACAATAAGCAGCATCTCCCACTCACCACTTCAAATATCAGGTACTGACTATGTCCACATTGAGGCAACAGTCACTGATGCTGGTGGTTCAGACCTCGCTGAAGCTAAAGTCTGGGATATTGATAACAACATCAACTATTCCATGAGCTATAATTCAGGTCTTAGCAAGTATGTAGTTGACATCGAACGCTCAGTAGATGGACGATATACTTTCAATTACAGAATTGTTGCCAGCGACAATGCTGGGAATGTTGCTGTAAGTAGTCCCAATGCATTCCTGTTTAGAGATAATATTGCACCTACAATTGAAACTCTAACTTGGGATAACAGTACTGATATTCATGGCGATGAGATAGCCATAATATCTGCGACTGTATCTGATACTGGTGGGTCAGGAATTGATGAAGTCACACTGACCTATTCGGATGCAATGGGTGATCATGATGTCCCAATGACTCTAACTAGTGGAGTCTATGATGGTATCATTCCAAATCATCCTCCTATGACTATTGTCAGCTTCTGGGTCACTGTAACTGATGGAGATGGTAACTCATATCAGAGTCCTATCAATGAATTCACTTTTGCATCTGGTGGAGGACCTGACATCTATGGTCCATCATTATCTCTGATCTCACACGACCCAGAGAGTGCCACTCCTACATCAATTGTAACAGTATCTGCTAAAATCCAAGACCCATCTGGTGTGGACTATGCAATAATGCAATACAGCATCAATTCGGGAGATTGGATCAATGTATCAATGACTGCATCAGATGATATCTGGTCTGCACCGATTCCTGTTCAAGTTGTTGATACTGTCGTTAGCTATAGAATTGTTGCAGCTGATACATTAGGAAATGTGATCATTTCCGGAGTGTTTTCTTATACTGTCTCAGAAGCTACAACGTCAACAACCTCTACTACGACATCCACCTCTACAACAACGGGAACTGGTACACAACCTGGACCTCTAGACAGCCAGACAATGTTATTGATAATTGGAGGTATTGGAGCACTCCTCGTCGTTGTTTTGGTACTCGGAGTGATCAGAAAGCGCAATTAGAACAATAAAGAGCGGGTATCGCACCCGCTTCTTCTTTCTTTTTTAGTAACAGAATCACTTTCTTATTCAACTATTAACTGAGGTTGTAATTTTTCGAAGAAGAATTTAATGCCTGCAAGATGCGCCTCATAGGTACAGTTGAAAATATCGTAAGATATTCCTGTTACTGGGATTGCATTTCTTAAGGTAAGACAATCTCTCTTATCAATTCCAAAGTTTACTTCTACAAGAGTTGCATTAGCTCTGAGGAGAGTCTCATAAATTTTCTTTCTCTCCTTTGCAGGAACTTGTGAGAGGTCCATTAGTCGCGTAGTGAGAGTAATCCAGTCCTTACCTGGAAATACCTCAATGATCTTAGTCTCAGTCTTACTTCTAGGGTAGACGCTGAATGTCTTTCTTCCATGTTCTTCAAAGTTGATTTCCAATCTTTTCAGGTATTCCTTAGCAATGAACCATGTCGTACTCATAGCGACCCTGTCCTACGATGTGGCACATCATCTCATATTGCAAAGCAATTTTTTATCCAGCTATTAGTATGTATAATGACTAGTAAAAGTCTTCGCTTTTTTCTACCATTTTCTTCCATAGACAATTTGTTATATAATCTTTGCACTCGATAGATTTATAAATTATAACATTATACATAAAGTAATAATGTTATGGGGTGATGAAGATGTTTAGAAAGAAAAGTCTATTGGTTCTTATGATGGCTACCATCGTGCTCTCTTTTTGTGTCGTTCCTACTATGGCTGTAACCTCGGTCGCAGACATCTGGACAAGCCCACAGATTCAAGGCTCTATGACCAGAGACTACTACAAAACAGTGACATCTACTGGTCTGCCAGATCCGTACTATGACCGCCACATCGGTCGTGTTGATATCGTCTACAAAGTAAAGTATATCACAAATGATGATCCTTACTATGACTATTACAGCGTAGCAATTCAACAGTCGGTGACACCAGCTATTGCAATGTCTGGTGATGAATATGACGTCGCTAAAATAACCAGTGGCATCATATATTTCAAGTTTCAAGATGATGATCAGTTAATCAAGAGTATGCTTCCATATTCAGGAACAACTGGAACTTGTAAATATGGGATTAGCGCACAGGTCGGTAATGGGAACGCTGATTTTACCACAACTGGTACACTGTCTATTCCTGATGTATTTGTTGCAGGTTATAAGAGTACATACTATGGAAGCACCAATAACTGGGTGAAATTCGTTTGTAACTCCAACTCATATGATGATGCAAATACATACCGATGGACAGTATTGATTAAGGTTAGAGAGGGGGGAGACCTCCATGTGAGTCTAGTCTTCAAGTCCAGTTGGCAAACCTCATCAATCTTTCCAGGTTTCCCTATATATCCTGTCTATGAAGAAACTGTCAATGTCCAATTCGATGGAACCCCATCCTCAGGTGGAGGTGGCGGCGGGGGTATTGTTTTTATTCCATAGAATTGAGTCTATCAGCTAACCTTGTATCGTTGTCAGTGTATTACAATACGCTGACATTTTCTTTTTTTTTGTTCTACGTGGATTTATAACAGAAAGATATATTGAAAATGGAGAGGTGGAGATTTTTTGAAACGCGTCCTACCTATGTATCTAATCATGGTATTTCTTACTGGACTATTCACTGTACCTCAAGTCATAACATTAATGGACAATACAGTGACGCCAGTCAATTATGTAACTCCCTCGCAAAATAGTGATATCACAGTTCGTGTAGCTATTTATGATGAGGACAATACAACGGCACCTCTTGGCGCTAACCCAACACTCTCTGGATTCACTAACCATCTAACTGGGATTG
>SDOA01000035.1 GCA_004524595.1 Candidatus Thorarchaeota archaeon
ATATCATCCCGCTTGACTGGAAGCGAAATGTTATGGAGACCACCTCGTATTGTATGGTTCTCGATAGGAGTACGCTCACCAAAGAGCCAAGGTGTGAAGATAAGTCCATTACTACCTGGAGGAACATTCTCGACAATTTTGTCAAATTCCTGATAGACCTCTGGATTGTTGAACCGATTAGGATCATCACAAAAGAGTACATTGTCTCTCAAAAACTTGAGACATGCCCCTGCGGTCTCTTGTTCATTCGCAACGAAATATCTTCCAGGTATTGATGATGGAAGTGCCGCCATATTGTGAGTGATATCAGTCTTCTTGAAGGGTACATGGCAGATTATCCAGCTACTTGTACCGACGTAAATATGTCCCTCGAAATCTTGCACAGCCCCAGAACCAATAACAGCAGATTGCAAGTCTGGAGACCCAACAACGACTTTTGTATCGGTATTGACACCCAGTTCATGAGCGACTTCCTCCTTTACAATACCGAGAATGTCCACTGCTCTCAGCAAACGCGGTAGTTTCTCTTCGTCTATTCCCATCTTACGAATCAGACTTTTGTTATAATGAACATTGTTGATATCACGAATATCAGTTACCCAATGAAGCATAATTGAATCAAAAGAGGCAGCAAATTTGCCTGTGAGTCGAAGGTTGAGGTAATCTTTGGGCTCTAAGAACTTGTAGGTTGACTCGTAAACATGTGGTCGCTCGTTCTTGATGTAGAGAATGTGAGCAATGGGATCTTTTCCACTCTTTGCAGGCAGACCTCCAGATGAACGCAACCATCGAGCAATATTGAGAATACCATAACCTGAGATATTGATGATGCCCTCATTCTTCTCTCGAATATAAGACTCACCACGAGAGTCCATCCAAATGATGGCATTCATCAGATGTTTCCCATCTGAGTCAACAGCAACAGTACCTGACCATTGACTAGATACACAAATTGCCACAAGGTCTTCTTTTGGAACTAATTGTTTTGTAAGAAGACGTCGTGTCGCCTTGACAAAAGCAGTCCACCATTCATCAGGATCCTGCTCTGCTCCTCCATCAGGATAGAGATAGAGAGGTGTGTCTTCATACTCGAATGCCAATATTTCGCCACAGGTGTCAGCAAGAGCTACCTTCATTGCAGATGTACCATGATCAACTGCAATGATGTACTTCTTCACTCTCTCCGGTGTCATTTCCCTAACCTATTGTTCTAATAGGCAAACGACCATATATACAGTACCAATTTTTGATTACATCTGAAGACGTTCCACTTTTCCATTTTTGTCGATGGATTCTATGATAAGTGGTGACTCGCCGCCAGTCATTTTGTCGAGTTTGAGATGCTCCTGCATCAGACCTAGGAAATCCAGCGGATTTACACAAGCCTCAGGAGGAAGCACGCCTTTTTCAGTTATCTTCCCTCTCTCCATGAGGACTGTTCCAAGGGCTGCTGGGATACCAGTTCCCTCTCCCATGGATTGACCAATTGAGGCCATGGAGAAGTCATACTGCTTAAACTCACCATCTTCAATTCCTTTTATTGTGATCTTTAGACATCCTCTTTGTTCTCCGAAGTTGGTCTCTCTGAGGATTCGCTCTCTCTCTTTGATAATAAAAGCAATCGCAAAATCCCTCGGAACAACGTCTTGGCCACCAACTTTGAGAGGTTCTTCATCCACAATCCCAAGCCTGGCAATTTCTTGGATCATGCGATAATACTCAGGAGGTATCACACATCCGAGATTTGTCACTCGTTTGCATTTGATATAGTTCGGAAGGGTGATTGTTTCAGGATGGGGATATGGATAACATCGGTATTTTCCGACACAGTGAAACTCAATGTCCTCTTCTAATGCTTTCCCGCTCTCCCCAAAATAGTCAACAGTAGTAAATTTGCCGTCAAGGTACATAGGAATCGGTGAGGTCATGCTATGAATTCTATGGGCTACAACTGCAGCACCTTCTGTTGGTTCACCACCATGAGCATGGAGAATATCAATAGAGTCCACTTCATCAAGCATCAGAGTAGCACAGAATTTTACAAGCAAGTTTGCTACACCTGGAGAACTACCCATTCCAGTGAGTGCTGAGATATCAGCCTTCTTTGCAGCATCATTCATTTCGAGAAGTTTCTTGGTTGCATCATAGTCATCGCATACATCCACATAGTTGATTTTCGATTCAATAACAGCCTTCAAAACAATTGGACCAAGTCTGTAGAAAGGACCACAGCAATTGAGAACAACATCAGAGCCTTTGATTGCCTTTTTAATTTCTTCAGGGTTGGTGGCATCGACTCTGAAGGAAGATAGACACTCATCTCCAATCTGGGATACACATTCATTGGCCTTATCGAGGTCGATGTCTCCAATAATAATCTCTGAGAAGTCTCCTGATGACACGAGAGTCTTGACAGCAACTGTGCCAACTACTCCGCATCCACCTAAGACAGTTACTCGCGACATATAGAAGCTTTAATCATACCGTCTATTTAGGTATAATGGATGATTGTATTCAAATGAAGTTCAGTTGGTTGTATATTCCATTCTGGTACTCTTTACAGAGATCTACGAATGACAGAATTCTATTTACTGCTTTTTTCTTCTAATGTTACCAAATCACCTATTTCTACAGCGAGATAATCGATTGCGCTTTGATTCTTTGCTGAAAATTCAATTGTGCCAGCACTTCCAATGATGGCAAAGATACCAGTGTCAGGTCCTTCAGCATAGGTTGTGTACAAACTAATCTCTCTTATCTTTTCATTTACAGAGAGCCAAAAGTGATTTTTGCTGGTTGGTGGTATATTCGTCACAATGTTTCCAAAGTGATCGATTCGAACGACCTCCCCTGAATTTTCTTGGTAATGAAAGACCAGTGGAACTGAGAGACTATTCAATGGTATCCCTAGTTCTTCAGCAGAGGTTCCTCGATGATAGCGACCTGCAGCAACTGCAAAGACATCTCTACCATGAAAAGTACTTGATACAGTCGGGTTAATTGTAATGGAATATGCCTTGTAAGATGATAGTTCTGTTAATGTTGGAAATAACAGACCATTATCAGGACCAATAAAGATGTACTCAGAAGTTTCAACTAGAACCGCATCGCGTGAGGTTCCCACACCAGGGTCAACAACACACACAAAGATGGAGTTCTTGGGAAAATACCTATATGATTTGAGTAAAACCCATGCTGCTTCGCGGACTGATTGAGGAGAGATTGAGTGTGTGAGATCGATGATGCGCGCATTACTATCGATGCTAAGAATGACACCTTTCATTACACCAACATATTCAGATTCTCCGAAATCAGTCAATAAGATAATCAATTCCGAACCACCTACTCAATCTTCACCAGTCTAATCTCGTTATAATCAGTAATGACCCGGATATAACCTCTGAGAGATTCGTCAACGGATGCATCGCCGGTGTCCACTTTAAACGTTCCACCCTCAATGCCTCTCAATTTCGCAGGAGTGGAAATTACGATAATATGGTCATGTCCAACTCGTTCAATCACACCCGGACTAATCTGTTGATTTCCACGACCAAATAACATACCTTGGTGACCAATAGGTGATACAATGATCCAAGTCTTTTGAAAATTATTAACTAGTTCGATAATTCGTGTCTCATTGACATCATTGAAAACATCTCCGTCTTGGTAGATATCAACTCCAAGTATGGTCTTCTTCACACCGAGAACATCAGCTACACTCTTTACGGTGGTTCCAGGTCCTAGAATGTATGTTCCACCTGATATCATCTGCTCAACAACATACTTTGCGATGGCCTCTTGAGCCTCATGTTCATTTACAGTTTCAGGACTAGCCTGTTTTGCTCCTTGAAACCTCGCTGGAACTGTTGGACCCCTCATGTACCCGTAGAGTCTAATGATGAAACGGTCCTCTCTGAATGCTCCCTCGTCTGCATCCATGATCTCAAATTCCGTGACGCCAGCAGCACCATCACTGACTAGACCAACTACCTCTGCGGCATCAGGCGGACTGACAACAAAAATACCACTATACATCTTCACACCGGAAGGAACGCCAACGACTAGTAGATCATCAAACTTGTGTTCAATGATTGCATCCAAGATATCACGAGCTGTACCATCTCCTCCAACAAAGACCATTAATCGCACTCCTTCATTATAGAGAGCTCGGACACAGTTCGAGGTGTCTTGAGATGTTGTCTTCTCGCTGATATCGACATCAACGACGCGATGATTAAAATCAATCTCACAAGCCATATCATCGCCCATCTGTCCTGGACACACTAGAAGGTCTATGTCTGAATCATTCCTAAAACGACTCTTGAGTGCCTTCAGGAATTCGCAGGCGCGTCTTGGAGCAACAGGTTGAGCACCACGTCTCACAGCCTCTTCAACCACACCATCAGTACCTTTGAGACCAACGCGACCACCCATACCAGCGATAGGATTGACAAGTAGACCAACAAGCACGAAGATTCACAACCCATTGTTTCTATTCAGGCGCTTCTACTCTAAAGCAGTTCCGATTTGAGTTCATTTTTGTCACTGTAATGCATCAACTTGTGCGGCGGACTGAATCCAGAATGACAACCTGACAAGCACTTCTTCAAGAAAACGTTCACGGTCATTAAGTGTTGCGTCCTCAGGCCATCGATTCTTACGGTAGTCGTCAAACTTCTTGAACTCTTTACCCCATTTTGTCGTCAAGGGAATGTTGACGTATTTGTCAGCTGCAGTGTTCAATGCGCGAATGAGGGTGACAAAGTCAAACTTAAGCCGGAAGATCCATTTTCGAATGGCTACGAAAAATGCACGGTCATTCATCAGATCCCAATGAAGCGGTTTTAGTGCTTCTCTATCAGCTGCATCAATTCGCCCAGAGTTAAAGCTGCAGTTCTTATCATAATTACATCGAGCCCTGACAAAGAGCTTCTGCTTTGACAGCCAGAGGATTATCTCGTGCTCCCCCTTTGTCTTCATCAGTTCTTTATGCTTCCCTCCTGGAAAGATGAGTTCGAGCACACCGCCTTCCTTGAATTTCCCTCCAGCTTTGAAATATAGCTCCAATGCGCGTGAGAGAACAGGAATTGTATTAACTGGATAATAATCATCAGGGTCGGGCATGAGTCTATTCCACCATACAGTTCTTCCTGTTATGGTGATGTACTAATCACAATAAGAAGGTAATTGATTACAGCTATGGAGATTATATCTTCTCGCGAGAAGTGACAAGAATCCTGGCTAGTTGTTCGAAGATGTCAACAATCCCCTCACCAGTCTTTGCTGATGATTCGAGGTATGGCATACCATGATTATCCGCGAATTCATGACCCTCAGAGGGCTCTACGACACGATCAGGTAGATCAGTCTTATTGGCAACGAGAACTAAGGGGATATCCTTCCCAATTGCTTTCCTCAATTCATCAAGCCATTCCTCAAGCACAATGAAGGTCCTTCGACGGGTCACATCATAGACTAGCAGACCTCCACTACTACCTCGGTAGTACATTGGACGGAGAATTTGG
Source organism: Candidatus Thorarchaeota archaeon (assembly GCA_004524595.1). The sequence continues at coordinate 5,526 of SDOA01000035.1, forward strand.
AAACGTGATTGGCCTGCAACGTCCCAGATCTGTAATTTAACGGTTGTTCTGCTCGAATCTGGTTTTATGATTTCTACATTTTTGACAGCAAATTGCGAGCCAATGGTTGTCTTATAATCCGTCCTGAAGAATCCGTGGGAAAAACGCGTGACAATCGCAGTCTTCCCAACCGCACCTTCTCCTAGAACAACGATCTTGAAGAGGAAGTCGTAAGTACTACTCATGGAACAACCCTCCGGATGTAGAAGAGACCCGTACTAATATTTTTGACTACGATGTTGACATATGAAGAGTCTGTGTGTGTATTCATCCAAAGTCCCCGTGCAGTCAGTTCATGTGAATCGTTGATACGCGGTCAAAGCGTAAGAGGTTGAATGAACCTAATAAGGTTTCGCGAGATGTTGAACTGATATCTGAAGGGATATTGAATGAGGAAAAGTATCTTTCTGCTATGTCTATCCAGAGGGTATCCTGATAAAACAGCGTATAGAATCTCAGATAGTAGAGTCAGTAGGAGTCACGTGATATTCCAAGTCTTCATCAGTCTTCATTCTTTGATACTTTAACCAAAACAGAAGGAAGAGAAGCGAGAGCAATCCAATAATCACGTAAAGAAGAATCACATCCAGATTAAGAACAGTGGGCAACATAATAAGCGTGAAACCGATGAGAAGGGCACTCACACCAAGAATAGAAAAGATTGTTCCAGAGATTGTGAATTTATACTTTTGAGGGATTCCAATGCCATAGCCCATAGCGAGTCCTGCTAGAGAGCCAAGATATGACAATGAGATGACCTGAATCTGATAAGAATTGAAGGTAGAAGCAATTGTACTAGTCCAACTGATAAGGTCATCACCACTTAGGCCATGAATTGCAGAACCACTCCAGACTGCGAAGAAACCAATTGAATTCATGACCAGAAAACCAGAGAGTGTTCCGATGAGTATTGTAGCAATTGCTGCTACACTCCAGGTGATGCTGATGCTCATCTTACGTGTGAGGAGTAATGCACAGAAACAGGTCACGATGAAAGCACTTCCTAGTCCTATTGCAATTCCGTCAAAAAGAGAGACCTGTATCAATTCCATGAAAAAAGCATCTAGTTGCATAAGAGTATCACCGAGTTATTCGACTGGCAAGGACTATCGCATATAAAGATGCAGTTTGTCCTCTTTCTTTTCTTGATTTAGTCTGTAGAGTTTGTGGGTCCGATTGATGATCAATAATGCACTGGAAGTTGTTTTAGATGCTTTCTAACGAAACATGTAGATAGAGGTGGGCTAATGATTGTTCTCCACCCAGACAATGAATTTTCTCATCAATCTGTTAAATTCCTTGGGTTGTTCTATCATTGGAGTGTGGTCAGCATTCCGTACAATAGCCAAGTCAGATCTTGGCAGCTTTCTTACAAAGGTTTGAACAAGACTTGGAGGAATTACATCATCACATTCACCTACAAGGACAAAGACGGGAATATCAATCAACGAAAGCCTATCTGTGATATCAAATTTATCACAGGCACGTAAATCACGAGCCATGATATTTGGATTAGCAATACGAATGTCATTCTCATACTTCTTGATCTTGTATGTGTCAGTATAATCCTCAAAGAATCGAGACTTGAGGAGGAATAGAGTGTCTTCCATTGCTTCTTTCACAAGACCCGTGGCTAGTTTTGAGAGGTCAAGGTCAGGAGAGGTGTCTACCAAGACCAAAGCCTTTGGGTTCACTTCATATCCATTAAGAAGATAGGCCATCGCAACACCACCACCCATACTGTGACCTATCATGATGAACTCCTGCAGGTCAAGATGACGAACCAGTGCATAGACTTCATGAGAATACCCGTCGATAATCGATGCCTCACCATCATTACCCTCTGATTCTCCATGTCCTGACAAGTCAAGAGCAATTGTTCTGTGTGTCTTTGAGAACTCCTTCAGTTGCAGTGCCCAACAGATATGGGATGAACCTGCGCCATGGACAAAGAGTAATGGGATACCTTTTGCTCGATCTTTGCGATTATCAACATCAACGTAATGCAGGGTCAGTCCGTTATATTGAAAGAAGGGCATGTGAATAATTGGGACTTTGTGTTATGTATATCTTTTCAAACTGTTATTGCACTTCAGGTATCTTTTTCTTAAGGCGGGATGAGAGATATGCAGTGACTCCGATGACAGAACGACTCTTTGGAACAACGGGTGTACGAAAGGTCTACGGTGAAGAGTTTGACCTTGAGATGGCTCTGAATCTTGGGAAGGCTCTTGGAACAATGCTCGGAGAAGGAACTGTAGTACTAGCAAGGGACACACGAACCACTGGAAGAATGGTCGCAGATACGCTCTCAGCAGGACTTCTTTCTACAGGTGTGAATGTTGTGAGAGCAGGAATCATTCCAACACCAACACTGGCATTCATTACGATGAGCAAGGGATACGATGCAGGCGTTATGGTGACCGCATCACACAACCCGCCAGAATATACAGGTGTCAAGTTCTGGTCAAGAAGTAGTATGGGATTTACAGAGACCGAAGAGCGGAGACTTGAGGAGATCTATGAGTCAAAGATTTTCAAAATCGCCCCATGGGACCAGTTAGGAACTGAATACTCAGTTGAAACAGCAGTTGAAGAACATATCAAAGCAATTCTAGAGAGATGCGATAGAGAGCGGATACAATCGAAGTCATTCACTATCGTTGTAGACCCGGGCAACGGTGCCGCCTGTGTCTTGTCTCCGTATCTGATGCAAAAACTTGCCGCGAAAGTAGTCACAATCAATGGCCAACCAGATGGACACTTCCCTGGTAGAAAATCGGAACCGGATGAAGAGTCGTTGGTAGATCTTGTACAAATGGTCAAAGAGATAGGAGCTGACCTTGGCATAGCTCATGATGGTGATAGTGACCGTGTCATCTTTGTGACAGAAACAGGTGAAGTCATTAGAGGAGATAGAACCATTGCATTATTGAGCCGGGAGTATCTTCACATGACAAAGGGGGGGATGGTCATAACCACTGTAGATAGCTCACTTGTCCTTGATGAGATAGTTAAGAAACAAGGGGGAAAAACTATCAGAACACCTGTTGGCGATATCCAAGTCGCAATCAAAGTGAAAGAGGAAGGAGCAGTTATGGGCGGAGAAGCCTGCGGCGTCTTCATCCTTCCAGAGCTTCATTTAGCACCTGAGCCATTTCTTGCATCATGTCGAATCCTCGAGATGATGGCACGAACCGGGAAGAGTTTTGGTGAGCTGATCAATAACATTCCAGTCTACCCATTACTGAAGTCTAAAGTGAAATGTCCGAATGAAAAGAAGAAAGCAGTAATGGAGATCCTGGCTGAATCATTGCCAGACAAACTGCATGATGTGATTCAAGTTATCACAGTAGATGGTCTTGGGATCACATTGAAAGAGGGTTGGGTACTTGTCAGACCATCAGGGACTGAGCCAGTGATAAGGGTCACTTGTGAGGGACCAACGGACTCAATTGTTGAAGATATATTGGATAAAACAAAGAAAATAGTTGAAAGAACAATCGAAACAGCGTGATATTAATAGAGAATTATGCAAGCAATGTTTATAGCAATAACAAGGTTATTGACAACATACGGAGCAATATCAATGCCTGATGATAAGAAAGAACTTGAAGAAGCTGTTATGGAAGAGTTCGAGTGGGCTCTCCAAGATCCAAATACGGAGAAAATTCGCCAACTCGGAGAAGTGGTAAGCATCATTACCACCAAGCTTACTGAGGCTATAAGTGACCTTCAAGTTACTGTTAACCAGCTTCAATCCAAAGTTGGAAGTCTCGATTCAAAGATTGACTCTCTTGCTAGCCGTGTATCAGGTGGTGCAACTATTTCACCAGGGGCAGCATCACCAGCTGCTGGTGCAGGAGCAGGACCTATTCCCACAATGGAAAAACCTGCAACGGCCCCACCTCCTGCTGCGGGTGGAGGCATGAGTATGATGGGTGAACTAAAACAGCTTCTCGCAGCCAGAAGAAGAAAGGCAGACACGACAGAGTGAAATCATCATCTAATGAGACTAGAAACACTATTTTCTGAATAGAAAGGACCAGCGTGTTCAGGTAATGTAATACTAAATGCTTCCGCCCGTTCACACTTTGCCTGTACGCCACGTAGTCGTGTTCGTGCATCATACAACTTCTCGTAGAAATTATCAGCCTTCAAAGTCTGAGAGCGGTGCTTCTTTAATGCTGCAAGAGCATATTTGTAAGTATCAGAAATATCTACATGTACATGAGGTCGAGAGAGCAGGGTATTTACCTCCATGTTATAGATTCGCTCAACACGATGGGCGTTCTCAAATATTGTAATATGTGAGGCCCACTCCACAGCATCAAAGACTGTCTTTGCGCATTGTTGATGATTCAGATTATAATCATCCATTGAATGTGTGATGATGATCTTTGGTCGGGTCTTGAGGATTGCTCCGACGACCTCATTTCGAAGGCTTTGGTCAATAGCAAAATCATCACGTTCACTATGGTATAGATTTCGCACGCCAAGAATAGAACAGGCATCCTGTAACTCGGCATTTCTGTTCTCATTTCCGGTCATGCAATGGACATCTACAGGTATACCCATATCACTATGTTTTCGAATTGTACCGCCTGCGCCAATGCTCTCATCATCAGGATGAGCCACCACTACTAAAATCGAGTCCATACTATACAGTTCGATATTATATCTAATCAAGCTTTGGCATGTTTCATGTTCGAACCAAGTTCCTTAAAGGGAAATAGTAGTGGTCAATATGCAGATGGTCAATATGCAGATAGGAGTGAATTTGTATCCATCAGTTGGTGGATCAGGATACGTTGCGACAAGACTAGGACAGCATCTGGTTGAACGTGGACATATCATCCATTTCATCACCTACCAGAGACCCTTCTCACTGATGTGGCAACAGACCAGTGGAATTCATGTTGACCTTGTAGATAGATTCGATCACCCATTGTTCCAAGCGGTTGGTCCGCCGTATTCAATGGCACTGACATCAAAGATGATTAAGGTTGCAAAGGCTGCAGAGTTGGATCTTATTCATTCACATTATGCAATTCCACATGCGATGTCAGCTTATATGACCAGAGAAATCATAGGACTGCCCTACGTTGTGACCCTTCATGGTTCGGATGTCCATACACTTGGACTGGATCCTGCATACAAACCAGTAGTGCAATATACTGTTGAGAGAGCTGATGCAGTAACTGCAGTATCAGAATTTCTCATGAGAAAAGCTCATGAAGAACTAGGAATTGAGAGAGACATACATGTCATTCCAAACTTTATCGACATAACAAAATTTTCGAGAGTTTCAGGCGTTCGGTTAGTTGTTGAGAGCGGCTGTGTTTCGTTACGAAGAGAGGAAGATGCGTATGAGATTAATCCCGACGATAAGATCATCCTTCATGCCTCGAATTTCAGAGGAGTGAAACGAGTGGTTGAACTGATTGAAGCCATGAAAATAGTAGTAGATGCCATTCCAAAGGCGCGCCTGATCATTGCAGGAGATGGACCTACACGTATTGAGGTTGAGCGACGGATAGAAGCATTGAAACTCTGTAATAATATTCATCTATTGGGAGTGAAGAGTAATATGCAAGAGATCATGTGCTCTGCGGATGTCTTCGTCTTGAACTCCACCCTAGAAGGTATGCCTCTTGTATTGCTAGAGGCAATGGCATGTAGCTTACCAGTCGTAACAACCCCCGCAGGAGGGATACCAGAGCTAGTTCGACCTGGAATTGATGGAGTTGTCACAAAAGGGTATGAAACCCAAGAACTGGCTGAAGCATTGATTCATATCCTTGAAGAGGATAGTTATCGAAAGAAAATGGGGAAAGCGGGATATCAAAGAGTGCAGGAGAAGTTCACAGCAGAAAAAGTAGTATCAAGATATGAAAGTGTGTTCGAAGAGGTCATAGCGAGATAAATGGAGTGCTCACTTAATGGTTCCAAGTGTCAATAGCGTGTATCATGATTTCATCTGGTATAGAGAGAATGTAGAATTAGCCAATGCCCTCTATGATGCACCACCAGTTACAATGGAGTCTGTTGTTGAGCGAGCAAGAATTATTCTAAGCAAATACAGTGAGATGTTGTGGCACCTTCCTGAGAAGATGGAACTGCTAGAGAGAGCACTTGTCAAATCCAATAAGAGACTAGGATGTTTGACCCCTGCGGTCAGAGCACGTATTACCTCCCTTAAAGATGGTGCCGTGGAATCCGCACATCAGACTGTGACCTTGGGTGGTCCAACTTATATTCTGAACAAAGCAGCAACAGCATATCGTATTGCACAGATAAGTTCCGAGAGAGGTCTCGCTCTATCCACCTTCTTTTGTGTTGCAGATTATGATATAGTACAATCAGAATTGACCAATATTCGTGTTCCTGTGCTTGGTCAAGGTGGAACGCTTGTAAGCATTCCTGTGCCAGAGGGTTATGAACACTCTCCCGTTAGCATATTACCATTGCCAGAAAAGGACTGGTATGACCAAATAGAGGATGATATACGTACTAGTTACAGACCAATGATTAAATCAGTCGAAGGGGCTAACAGACTTGTCTTCGATGAACGACTCGAGCATGCACTAGCTATCACCAGATGGAGCTTTGTGAATTCAAAGACACTTGGGGAGTGGGCAGAAAGAATTATTGGAAGGCTATTCAACATCGAGGGAAATCTGAATGTACCTCTGCTTGTGGCATCAGATGAGCCAATCCGAGACCTCTTGGTCGAAGGACTGGAGTATCAACTGGCAAGAGAGAATAGAGAGAGATTTCTTTTGTCCTTTAATGAGGTCACAGATAAGATTCTTGAAGCTGGTTACAATCCAGGTATTGGCCATAGAAACAGTGACTATGTTCCATTCTTTTACGAATGTCAGAATGATGATTGTAATCGAGCAAGAATAGAATTGCACTATGTGGATAGAGGTGCGAATATCCTTCTTACAGGAAAATGCCCAAGTTGTGCTGAAGATGTACAAATAGAGACTGTATCTGAGACTCCGTACCTTGGAGAGCTTGCTCAATATCTGTCACTACGTGTAGACTCCCGACAGTTGGCGATCAATAGCATCATACCAACAGTTGTCCATGTTGGAGGTCCCGGCGAGACTGCATATTATGCCCAAGTGATCCCAAGCGCAAGATCAATATCAATTCCATTCCCAATGTTTGTCAAATATCCTAGAGCATATTTCAATACACCTTGGAATGAACAATTAGCAAAATCACTTGAAGAGAAGGGTGAAAGTGTTCTACAAAGGGGAGAGCTGTTCAACCTCATGGGTAAAATCTCGAAGTTAAGAAGAAGAGAGAGATATGATGAGATGAATGAAGTTCTTGCTAGGTTAGGGCAATTGATTCAAGAAACACACTCAAGTATGAATAAGAGACACGAGGAGGTTGAATCAAAGATTGCTCAATCGTCAGGAGCGGAAGGAGAATCTCTAATCAATCTAAAGGCGGAGATTGAGAGATACCTGAGTTGGGCATTTGGTCAATACACCGTTGGAAAGTTGGGGCAGGAATCGTCATGGTCATGGATTGAATGGACCTTGAACTCTGGCTTTGCAGATCTTTTTGGAGCATATGAGAGGGCATATGTTGGTCCAATGAACAATGGAGCAACTATTTTCATTAATTTTCAAATATGAAAAAAGACACCGGTTTCCCGATGTCTCTATTTATTCAATTTCTTTGGAGAGGAGTTTTCCAAGTCGTTCGATTCCTTCAGAGATGATCTCAGGCGGGGCATATGAATAACCCAATCGCATTGCATTCGTTTCAGGGACACTTGGTTCGAGTTCATTACCACTTTCAGCTATTTGATGTCCCACAATTGGGTAGAAGGGAGTTCCAGGAACATAGATTATCTCATTTGGTATCGCAACTTTTTCCATGAATTTACTTGTATTGAAATCAGGATTTTCACTCTGCCACCAGATGAAGAAGCCGCCCGTGGGGTCTGTTCTAGTTCCAGTCGGGAAGAATTCATCAATCGCCTTAGCCATTGCCTCATAACGTTTCTGATACAATGGAATACCCCTCTTCATAGCTTCATCAATATGCTTTCTATAATATTCGTCAAGAATACGTTGCACAAGGGTTGTAGTACATAAATCGAGGTAGCCTTTGGCTTTAAGCACCTCTTCTTTGACTAAATCCGGAAGAATAGAATAACCTACTCGTAGCACTGCTGCTTCTTTACTGCTAGTACCCAGGTATGCAACACGGAGATTATCTTTGTCGAGAGTCTTGATTGCCTTTGGATTTTCCTTGAATTGAATCTCTGCATATGCTGCATCTTCAAGCAAGAGAATATTATGATTCTCACAGATGTCAAAGAGAGCCTTTCTTCGTTTCAGAGATAATGTCGTACCTTTTGGATTGTCACTATCTGCAACGACATAGAGAAGATCAGGTACCTTTCCGAAATTGATCTTTGAGAGATGGACTGCTCTCTCAACCATTTCAGGAATGATACCCTCGGTATCTGTAGGTACAACCAACACCCGTGCTCCTAATTTTACTGCAGGACCAAGAAATCCAAGATATGCAGGAGAGGGAGTGATGATTACATCACCAGGGTCTATTAGAGTGTCAAGCAATGCGTAGAGAGCCTGTTGAGAACCATTTGTTATCGTAACATTAGACCATTGAGTTTCGCAATCAATTGGAATTTTTCGGACGTCACAAAGACGTTTTGCAAGAGTCTTTTGAAACCAAGACTCTCCTCCAGTAGGTCCATAATTCAGGTCATCTAGAGCAAGTTTAGGATCTACCTTGTACTTATTGCTTAACTCACCCAGAATGTCTGCAAAAATGTCAGTTGGTATTATGCCAGGTTTGCCGCCAGCAAAATAGTACTTGACCTTGTACTTGAGTAGTGCTCTGATTTGGGACTCCTCGATAAAGGAAGTCCAAGTCGCAAAACTATATCCTTTGTTATTTGCCATTCGTGCACGCTCCGAGGACGTTATCCTCGCACTAGAAGCATGAACACTTCTGTACATGATAAGAATTTGTTTTCCTTTATTTGTTTCTGAACTGACAATGCTAGGATAGCATACTTCTGGTCAATAATGTACACAACTGTTCGTTCTGTTATCGAGTTTCAGCAGCTATCGCAGCGGCAGCGGCAGCAGGATCAGGAGCATCGATGATTGAACGTGCTGCAATAACAAAATTTGCTCCAGCGTCAATTGCTTCCTTTGCACTACCACCCTGAGCTCCTACGCCAGGACAGATGATTGGTATCTCCTCTCCTAACACTGACCGTATCTCGGTGATCTTCTCAGGATGTGTTGCTCCGACAATGACACCATCCACATCCCATAACCTGGACTGCCGTGCAAAACGCATGTATAGAGGTTCAGCCTTCTTGATCTTATCATCAGGAGCAATAGTGAGACCATATCCATCTCTTGCACCCGGATGAGACATATAACATAGAGTGATTATGCCACGTTTTCGATTCAGTGCAACCTCGAAGACCGTATCAAGACCGCCCTCCATTCCGATAAAGGGATTGACAATCATGGCATCAAATCCTGCATCAAAATAGTACTTTGCAATAACTTTGTTCGTATTTCCTACATCGTTTAGTTTGCAGTCAATAATCGCTGTAACGCCCTCATCATGAATCTTGTCAATTATTCGAGGAATTCCATCAGCAATCCCAAGAGGGAGAACAAGATGTCTATTAATCTTAAAGGCAACGGCATGCTCAGCAGTCTGAGAGATCATCTTAATAGCTGCCTGTTCAATACGATCCTTCTCAGTCTTAATACCAATAGCATCCTTCCCTGCCAAATCAGCTACCATATCCAGACCAATGATCAACTTGCTCTTACGGACGAAACTAGACGCGGTTAGCTTGCGTTTGTACACACTACTCACTCCTTGCGCTCTGACAACTACTCGTTATACAAAACGTGTAGATTTTAGTATATACTGCGTCCAAATAAATTATCGTTCTACAACGCAAACTTATATCAGACTCCTGAACTGTCAAAGATGGAGAGAAAAATTGAGCCCAGATTGGTTGATGACAAGACTTGCCGTTGTACTCCTAGCTGTAGCTGGACCAATCTACTTCTTCTTACTGATGTTATTTATCCCACAGATGACACCATTTGCTGATGAGGGCTTCAATTTTCTGTTCCATTATATTGCAGCTCCAATTGTCTTCTCAGTACCTTGGGTTGGGACCATCTACTATCAACGATATAGACTAGCGAATACAATCCATATCATGGATGAAACAATAACTGTTGTCCCCTTACGATGGCGAATATTCTATGGTGCAAATGCAGCATTCATATTGATGGTCTTCATACTTCCATTGGCTTCTCCTGTCATAGCACTGATAGAGGGACTCATAGTTGCAGGACATGTCTTCTATCTTGTAGGCATTGGAAAGCTGGGTGGAGGAAAACTAGCAGCGGTCCTTGGAGTTCTTGTGGCACTTGCGTTGTGCATTCTTCCAGCAATAGTGATGATTGAATTTTTCCCAATGTACTTAGTACTTTGGGAGACCATCTTACAGACATGGACAGGATTCTGGCTCAATATAGCATATGGTGTGGCTCAATGCCTAGTCAATGCGCTTAGTTTTGGTGCTCCGGTCTACTTCATCTATTTTGGAGCTCGAGAATATGATAAGGGTCTATACGGAGAGGTATACACAAAGACGCCAACGCATTGGATTAGACTAGGGGAGTTCATCATCTTTTTAGTATTCGTCATAATGTATCTGCCTCCCATCCCCACACCATTAGGATTCATTCCATTTCTTAATCTCTCTGACCTGTTTAACAGCTACATAAACTGGATTTCTTTGGGAATAGTTGTTATCATGGTACTGGTGAAGATGCTTCTCAAGGTAAAGGGAGACACGACCATGGGAGGAATATCAAACATATTCGTAATCGGGTTGTTCCTTATCGTTGAACTCTTTTTCAAGACAAACCTTCTACTCATTACATCAATAATCTGGCTTGCATTCATCATCTATGCAGGATTAGCTGCTGTAAGTTACCTACGGGCTTCGCCAAGAGAACTCTATTAAATATCTAGAATCTCTAATTTCTCTGCCAGTCGAATGATAGGAAGAAAGGCTGTCATTGGTTCAGAGTCAGCATACGAATCAACAATGGCAATTTTTTCCTTTGGTCTCGTTGAATATGAAAGATAGTTACCTTCAGGTGGTCCGTCACCCTCTGCGTGAACCCATAATGGTAACCCATAGTGCTCATAGTATCCATGATTTGAAATCAAAGTCCCGTAGATGTGTTTTCCCTTATGCTCAAAATAGAGCATACTTGCAGGTCGGTCTCTTTGTGACCAGGATACAAGCATTCTTGCTAAATCTGTCATAGACGCAAGTTTCAGATTAACTGGTGATCGTATATCGTTCTTGCTCATTCTTATGCGCACCAAAACAGACTTTGTTCATGTCCTTATAAGAGCAATCATTAGGAGATTTTGATGATAATCCAACTATTTAGACGGTTGAAGTGCAGTCCTGATCTGGTCAGTCACAGAGACCACCTGTTTCCTATCGACCCCAACAATGACAATTGGAATACTCAAAAAGGTCCGACTTAATCCAACGGAAAAAGCGACTCGTACACCTTTCTTTCTGAAACAGACAAAAGTGAATCCATCTTCATGAATCAGTTGGTCAAGAGCCAAACCGACTGAAGCTATTCCACCAGACACCCATGATATGACTATTGATGCCTCACTATCTTGTTGTTCAATAGGAATGGTCTCCCTGAAATCTTTTTCAGAAGTGAATAGGAATTTATGTGGTGCTGGACTATAGAGTATCTTTCTTGTTGTTGCCTTTGTAAGAAGTTCTTGTGATACTGGTCCAAAGTGTTTGACTAAGACCTTCGAGGGATCCACATCAGAATCCCTGACATATTGGATATCAGCTTTAAATCGTATCTCTTCAACTTCAGGAGATGTTTCGATTCGCGGAGCCGGTTCGTCTGTAATTGAGAATTCCTGACTTTGTCGTTCAAATAGAGTCTGAACATATTCTCGCATCCAGCCATCAAGAACTTGCCAATCTTCTTTACTCAATTTAAGAGGTGGTCGTGGGACTTCTGGAAGTTCATCTTCAATCGTTGCCTCAATGAGAGGGAGGTCCTGAATTCCTTCATCTTCATCAATTTCTGGTAGTTCTTCTTCTTCTTCTTGCTCTTCCACGTCTTCAGGAATTAACAGCTTTACAGCTTCGAATAATCCAGATAGGCGGTCGGTTCCACCATGTTTTGATAACCTCGGACGAACTTGCATGATGAATCCGCGTTTATTCTCCGTTGCTTGGTCGAAGATAATTGCAGCACCTCGCGGTAGACTACTAATGAAGACCTTATCACGGAACTGATCAGGCAATACAGCAGGAGCTCTCTGTTGAAGAGCTCGAATATCATTATCATGAGAGAGTGAGTGTGAAACCATGATATCAGCTTGTGATATAGCGTCATCTGACACAGCAGAGGGTTGCTGGGTACATAGGACAAGACTACAACCAAACCGCCTGCCTAACTTTGCATAACTGATAATAGCATCCTTTGCAGGTGTGTGACCACCTCGTGGAACTAATGTATGTGCCTCGTCAATGATGAGCCAAGTCGGAGGTAGTTCTTCACGTGCGCTCTCACCTTCATCAGTCCATGCCATTCGATAGGTCAGGACTTGCCTGCAGAGCATATTTGTGAGAATTGCTAGTACTGCCTCAGCATCAGAACCGAGGGGTGCAACATCGATGACTGTGATCTGTCCAGCAATGGCTAAATCTTGAGCACTTGTTCCACCAGGATGAAAGACTCCCATTCGGTCAGTTCGTTTAAGACGCTGGATAAGCGCCATCCTAGTCGAGGGTTGATACAACTCATCAATCGATGGGTTCTCTTCGATACATTGAATCATGTCCTTAATACTGAAGTCATGTTTGAGGACGACTCGATCCCCTGATTGAAGGGCGTATCCCTTTCGAACATTTTCAAGTACATCTCCAATGAGGTTCTCCATGGCAGTGCTTAGAGTTCCTCCCTTTTCCAGCACATATCCCCAATCGGATACAGTCAATTCCTTAGGTCCTATGGATAATGGAAATAAGCGAGCTTTCTTCTTGACCTCATCAGGAAGCCCAACATATGTCCTACGAGGAATATAGACATTGATTGGAAATCCCTTTACATGGAGCTTCCACTTTTTGAGAAGGTCAGATTGATCATCATTGGGGTCAACCATCTGTCTGAATACATCAACCGTGTCTACAACAACTGTTGCCACCTCAATCTCTCGACGTTCCATGGCTAGAGCGAGCTCCTCTGCGATAATGCCCAACGTATAGCTCTTTCCGGAACCTCGTTTCCCAGCAACAAACATCACATGTGGACTCATAAGGTCTAGGTTGACAGGCATGCCCATTAGCGAGGTCAGAATATCATCGGAGGTCTCAGTTACACCACCAATCAATCCAAGACCCACATTTCTGAACTTCCTATGAAATGAGTCTGAGCGTCCCAAAACAACTCCGATATTGAGATCCACATGTAAGTCCAAAGAATCTGTCACGAGTGGATGATATGGTAATGCGGATTTGTGAATCAAGTCAACTGGCTTGTCCAGTTCTTGTGAATCATCGGGATTTTTTCTTTCAGGCGTGTCGGAATTCCCCGGTTCATTCATCAGTATACCTCCTGACGATTCAACAACAAGGTCGGATAAAGCTTTGTAGCAACGCGCCGTTCACTTAGCAAGACTCAAAACGAAACGAATTCAGAGTTGTATCATGCAAGACCTCATTCAGGATGGCGACTTTGTCTATATCTTCTTAGATGCTAAGAGGAATTGGATTCGCAGAGTAAAGGCAGGAGATAGTTTCCACTCAAACAAAGGACTCATCCCTTATGATGATATCATAGGACACCCATTCGGAATAAAGATAGAGAGCCATTCAGGTATTACTTTCCAAATTCACAGACCTAGCCCCACTGATATTCAGATTGCTATGGGAAGAAATACTCAAATTATCTATCCTAAAGATGCAGGTACTATTCTGGTTGAAACAGGGATAGGATCTGGTTCACGGGTAGTTGAATCAGGGACAGGTTCTGGAGCTTTGACAGGTATTCTTGCTAGAGCCGTAGGATCATCAGGTCATGTCTATACCTATGAGGTCCGTGAAGATATGTTCCTAGGAGCAAAAAAGAATCTGGAAAAATATGGTCTAAATGAGAATGTGACACAATATCATCAGGATATCCTTGATGGAATCAAAGAAGAGAATGTTGATGCAGTGGTTCTAGATCTAGCCACACCATGGGAACTCACTGATGAGGTTCATAGAGTGTTAAGACCCAGCCATAATCTAGCGAGCTATAGTCCAACTATAGAACAGGTCATGAAGACATGTAAGGCACTCTCCGAGGGGGGAAAATGGGGAATGATAAAGACCTTAGAAGTACTTGAGAGAGAGATCATGGTCCGTGAGAATAAGACTAGACCTACAACTTGGATGGTTGCACATACAGGATACATGACATTTGCTAGAACTCTAGTTGATGAGAGCACGAAATAATGCCATATATAGAAATTTCAACTTAAAACAAATCTTTAAATGGGGTAGTTCCCTCTCTTTTATTGTCGATTGTTGTCGACGGATGATGGTGAAAATGACATATCGTCATAAGAGAGACCCCTGCATGAAGGAGTCCAAAGAGATTGTAGAGAATATCCTTCAAATGAAGAGCTCCGACTATGAGCTTGTAGACCATTCAGAAATCGTTAGCTCAAGAAAGACCATTCTTCTAAAGAGAGTAATTGATCGAGAGGTAAATGTTCTACCTCGTAGTGAGAGTGAGGCTAAAGAAACTCATGAAGAGAGAGGAACTGAAGAGGATTGCGTAACCATTGAAGAGATGGACACGTACCAGCCATTCCAAGATTTGGACTTTGAAGTTTCTGAGGTAAAGGATTGTTTCGAGAAGAAGAAAAAGAGGAGAAATTACATAGAATTTAGACCAGACTATTCAAAAATTGCATGAGGGGATATGAATGTCAAAAAATCAAGACTTCGAGTCTTTGAAAAAAGAAGTCAGAGAGCTGAAAAAGACAGTCTACATGTTAAAAGACACCATTATTGAACTTACTAACCAGCTAGAGTCAAGTGGTGCTGGTTCACCTTTTGAAGGGGGTCAATACACTTTATTCCCAAATCGTTCAAACTGCTTGGAGGGTGATGTCAGTTGGAACCGACTTTTGAATGTTTTACAAGAATCAAATATGGGTCTCACAACTACCGAGCTTGCAGAGAAATGGGGTAAATCTCGAACTCGTACAAGTGAAGTATTGAACAAACTTGTTGGAGATGGCCATATCATCAAGTATAGAGATGGTCGATTGATACGATTCAGGCTTGCTGAAGATGAGTGAGAAGAATAGGCCAACTTGTTCTTTTTCTTAAGAGGTGTATTCGCAAAGTTTACATTCTAGTAGAATCTTGAGAGGGAGATATACGCGCCACTGAGGCTACATGAGTACTTTGTATCGCGTAAGTACGCTTAAGTAATTGTTACACCTGTAAGCTATTGAGCCGTACTCATCAGGAGGATTCATGATTGGCAAATGTTCTACCAAGCTCGAAGAAGAAAAGCAAGGATGATACAGAGGATGTTCAGATTTATACTAGCTTGCTATTCGAGCTCAATCTCAAGGCTCAAGACGCAGTGAGAGATTTTGCGCTCCATGACATAGACGATAAGGAAGGATTAGAGAGAAATCGTATTGCTATGCATGATGCCTTTACCGAGCTCTATGATACCATAGCCTCCTTTAGCGAGCAGATCATGGTAGAGGAGTTTGACATTGCATACCTACGAAGCCGAGCAGCCCAAGCAGAGGGGGAAATTAAAGAACAGATTGAAAAAGCGCTTGAAGATCTTGCGGAACAGACTCAGAGAAATCTTGCAGATGTCTGGATGGCACGTGTCATGGCATGGTTACATCAAGCAGCTGCTGCAAGTGGACCGTTTGTCGAGCATGAACATGAAGACAAGCTTCGAAATGCTTCAAAATATCTTGCAAAAGTATACACGATGCTCGAGAGACCATTTTCAGCAATTCCGCAGAAGGTAGATGGCACACAGAAACTTAGACGTGTTGCACTGGGGCTTCAAGCATATAAACTCATGAAAGAGTCATTAGAAGAGAATGATGATGAACTCACATCCATCCTTGGTAAGAACATGACTGCCGAGGCAGAGTTCTATGATGAATTTCTTAACGAGTTGATTGGACAAGAGAGCACATTTCGTCAAGCATTCAATCCCTTTGATGAACTCATATGGCGGGACATTCTCAGCTCATTCATATTCGAGCAGGCCACAGACCTGTATATCGAAGCAATTCCCCTCTTTCAGAAGAAGAAAGATCTAAAGGACAAACTCAGCGCAATTCGTTCTTGGAAGAGTAATACAGCAGGGCTTAGCGAAGTCTATCTTGCCATGACCTACACAGACATTGCAGATGCCCAGATGAGGGCAGGAAACCTTGAAGATGCCTCAAAACTATACATGGTCGCGTCAGATGCATTTGGACGTGCTGAGAAGTGCTTCAGGGAAGTAATAGCTCTTCAACCAAATGCCGAGCAATCAAGACTTGACAAAGAGCAAAGAAAGGCTCAGAGTCTCTTTTGTAGTGCTG
Source organism: Candidatus Thorarchaeota archaeon (assembly GCA_004524595.1). The sequence goes on from SDOA01000035.1 coordinate 22,293, forward strand.
AATCAACTGTTCAAGTTCTTACAGACTTGATCAGAATGAATAACAAGACTGAATCAAAAGAGGTCTTGAGGGAGATTTTCAAGAACTTGGAAAAAGCAGCAAAGCTTGCAAAGACAAGAGAATTATCTGGTGCAATTCAAGCAGATCTGAAGACTTACTCGTTTGTTGAGGACCTCTTAAAGAAAAAAGGTGACGATCTCAATGGAATCATCGATCAGATTGAGTTTGCAAAAGACTTGAGAAAGACTGGACTCATCCAAGATATTTCTAAGGCTATGGACGAAGCCAACTCTTTGCTCACAAAGAATCCTGGAGACTCGTTGGATTCGATACGTGAGGGTCTTGATTCACTTGGAATACTTCTCAGTCTTGAACTTGAAGATGACGAGGTTGGAAACCTAAGAAACAAGACCTTAGCACTTCTTAATAACATCAAATATGTGATTCAATTTCAGCTGAGCACGAAACTTGAACAGGGAGTCAAATTCATTCTCTCAAGAATTTTAGAGAATCTTCATGCTGAGGAGGCTGCATCATATTACAAGGTGATTGGAGAAGCCTCTACTGGAAGAGAACTAGCAGACCTAGGAAAGCTAGCTCTTGCAACGGCATTCGCATCAGAAGCCCAAATTTATTCCAGACAGTCTGATCAATGGGCATTTCGTGCACAGATTGAAAGACTGAATGTCTTCAGAGTACTTGAAGATGAGCTTGCCATGCTTGAAGAAGAGGATCCGTTAGAAGATACAATTCAGACACATAATGAGACCATTATCAAGATTAAACAGACGGTTGTTGCCTTCGAAGCAGCAGCAAATGAACTTGATAGTGTAAAAGAGAAGGATATTCGACTGAGAAATAATGTTGATGCTCAAGTAAAACAACTTCAGGGAGTAGTGATGAAGTACAGAGGAGACCTCCTGAGATTGGAAGGAGCAAAAAGTGACTTCATAGCTGAATATATGTTCAGAAAAGGTGAGAAATCTAAAGCAAAGATTCATTATTCTGATGCAAATGATCACCTCAGAGAAGCTGTAGGAAATTACACTACTGCAGCTCAAGTGTTCCAACAAGTTGGAGATGCTCAATCAGCACAAAATGTAGATGGTCGAGCAAAGACTGCAGACTTGCTTGCTAGAAGTATCTGGGACAATAGACAACGGATTGACCGAGATCAAGAGCCAACCCAAAAGGGCGATTCTGAGTTAGCCGCGCTCTATCTTGGAGCAGTGGGTCAATAAGTCTAATACTGACGTGTCGTATTGATCGAACAGACCTTTTCCATCTGCAACGGTATTCATATCCAGACTATTGAGTAATGTAACTGGGTTGCACCGCAACGTTCAGTACTTGAACAGTATGAAGTCTCTTTGCTCTGAATGGCCTGAATTCAATACCTCCAGCATGATAGAATTTACTGAACCACTCAACATAATGCAGACGCAGTGTGTGCATAAATCCAAGCAACCCTTCAAGTATTCCAACAAGGATTGAACCTATAATTGCAGGTAGTAGCGGTAGTACGGCCCCATGAGGAATAATCTCCACACCGAAAAGATGTAGTTCAGGGAAGGGAATTAGGAGGAGTGGCACGCTCTTGAGAAGGTCAAAAAAGACCATACTGAGAATAACATGAACTGTATTGAGCGCAAAAATACGAGCATAGCTAACAGTGTGGCTGACCATTCCAATGCCATGCTCCATAAACTCTACAATGCCATCCATACCGCCCATTGCTGAAGAAATGCCCATTATTACAAGAGGAGCAATAAAAGCAAGAAGAGAAAATATGAGAGGAGGTAGCGGGAGAGCAGGATATATCCCATTATTTCCAGTACCATAGCCAATACCTGCAATTGGAATCCAGAGATAGACATTACCTGTCGCAGAGAACCACGCATTGATGTCGTTATAACTCACACCAAAAAGGAGGGTGATGAATCCGAGATAGACAATGAGGTAAGCCCCTGCAGCAATTACTTTTCGAATATTCTTGTGTTTGAGATGATTGTACAGATTGAGGATTATGCCAAGAGAGATATGGACTGCACCAATTTCTATTGATAATTTCAGCATATGGGCTTCACGATATGGATTGGGTTCGCCATGAATTGAATGCGCAAAGATGTGCCAGAGAGGTTCAATAATTCCTTCAGCACCAAAGAAGCTACCAAACAGGAAGCCACCAATTATTGCAAAGACACCCATCATTATGAGTCCCTCAGCCCCGTTCTGGACATATCCGAGGATTACACCCCAGTCTTGACGTTTACGCTTCGCCCTGAGTGCTAATAACCCAATCAGAACTATTAGAGCCCCTTGACCAACATCAGCAAAGACGAGACCAAAAATAAGTGGGAAAGTCAACCACATTATCTTGGTTGGGTCCAGATCATGTCTAGATGGGACACCAAAGGACTTTACGACATCCTCGGTAGGTTTCATGAACGAGGGGTTTGAAATATAAGTCGGCGCCTCATGTTCAGCAAAGTCAGGTCTATCAAAGGTCACTTCCAGCGCTGCACCAACTCTCTCACGGAGAAGAGGTTCAAGCTCTGTTTCTTTTCGTTCAGGAATCCAACCCCACATCTTGATTGATTGTTCTGTATACACAATATGCGATTTTATCTCAATGCGTTGCTTCTCAACAATCAGGGTCTCCCAAGCAGCAAGAATTCGAGGGCTCCATTCATGAGATATGCTCTCCTTTCGTTTTTTCAGCCGATCAATCTCATCCTGTAATTCAAGCATTCGTTTCTCAGATTTCTCAACAATCTGCTCAGGGCTACCTGCTTCGCCTTCAGGAATTGGAAAGGCCTCAAATTCGAGTGCAGATAGAATTCGTTCAACTGCATCCATCATATCAAGAGGTACTGTTATTACTGCTGCAGATGCTCCACTTTTCAGAGAGAGTAATTTGAGTGTAAATGCCCCCTCGGTCACCTCATTAAGACTCCATTCAAGTTCATCATGTCGTCCTGAGGGGACTAAGCCTGCTGTGGTGTAGGTATATTCTGTTTTACCAATAAAGCTAGGGTCAATACCTAAAGGTTTCAGGGAGATTGCTACGTCTCTAATTCCTCTCTGACGATCAAATTCAGTCTTAGTGACCATTAATTGAGCGTCAATCTCGAGCACCTCGGTTTCGACTGCGGATATGACTTCTGACACGAGGTCAAGTGAGGTGTGCAAATGTGTATCATCTATCTCAGAGTACGTCTCTTTCCGTCGCTGTGGGTCTATGCCTAAAGAGGTGACGATTTTTTCTAATCTCTCCAATACCACGAATACGGTCTCTTCCTCACGAGTCCTCTTAACTTCAATAAGACCAGCCTGTCTTCTGACATCAATAAATTCAAAGAAACCAAATTCTTCAAGGGCAAGTAGTACCTTACGTTCCAGGTCTTTGTGAGAGACCACTTTTGCAACAATCATTTTTTCAGGACTCAGGAGGCCCATTCTGTCATCACCGCACTGCAAGCCCTTTAGTAAGGTAGCAAAGGACTCTATCGATAAGGGTTGCCTAGTCATCCAACAAATAACCTTTGCGACAGGTCAACGTTTATCTAGGGAAGGAAGTTCATGACTCCTGTCTGGAAATTCGAGGTGACTCCCTAATGTGTGCTGCACGTGATGAGATTGATCAAATTCACGAGAGCGAGAAGGCAGCTCGTGAGAGAATTGAAGAAGCCGAGAGACAGGCACGTCAAATACGTGAAGATGCAGACAGAGAATCTAAGGCTCTGATGGCTAAAGCTGAACACGATGCTAAACAAAAGGCTTCAAAGATGATATCACAGATTGAGAGCAAGAAGAACGAGATAGAGTCAACAATCTTCAGTGAAACAAAGAAACAAATAGAGAAAACAGAGAAAGAAGCCGCCAAAAAGAAAGATGAAGCATCTGAAGTAGTGTATAAGATGCTAATTGGGGAGGAATAGGCCAATGAGTGGTATTGCAAATATTATCGATATAATAAATGCAAAGACGACTGAGCGAACTCAAGAGATTATCAAAGAGGCAGAGAGACATAAGAGACTCAAACTTGATGAGGCAGAGAGGAGAGCAAACGAAGTCGCTGATGCCATTGCCAAAAAAGCTGCACAGCAGGCAAAATCAGAGCTCTCTAAATATGAGTCGGGTGCAAAGCTCAAATCGAAATATCAGATGTTAGAGGCTAAAGAGTCTTTGATCAATGAAGTGCTTCTAAAAGTCAATGAACGAATGGAGAGCATCATAACAAAGACAGAGTATAAGAGAATTCTTTCAAATCTGATCATTGATGGATGCATAGCACTTAAGAAAGAAAAACTCGAATTGATCTTTCCAAAGAATCACTCGTCTAAAATCGAGATTGCAGAGATTGAAAAGACAGTATCAAAAGAGGTTGGAAAGAAGGTCAGTCTTATTGTCTCGAAAGACACCATCCGCTCAAAAGGTGGTGTTATTATTAGGACCATTGATGGTACCAAGTGGGTTGATAATACTTTTGAGGCGAGAATGGAGCGCCTCGAGAAGAAGGTCAGAGACACAATTTCTAGTATTCTCTTTACAAGTGAGAAATGAGGTGGAGGAAACCACCTCAGATCCAGCAGTATGATTGCTACTATCCAGCAAGAACCGTAGGAATATACCCTACTAAAAGAAACGCAATGACGAATCCATAGATGGCTACTGCTTCAATAAATACAACATATAGTATACTCTTACCAAATGTTTCTGGTTTCTCTGTGATTGCACCAAGTGCTGCAGCAGAGGCTGTTCCCATCCCCAGACTGGCACCAATGCCAGCGAGTCCAAGAGCCAGACCAGCACCAATGGCGATACCAAGAATGGCTAAGCCAGTACTATCACCGACTTGAAGCATTTCAAGACCAGGATTAGATGGTACACTGAGAGCATTGAGCACTGATGATCTATTGAATGTACTGAACAAGTATATCATAATAGTAGTTACAACTGTGCCCAAAGCAAACATGACAAGACTTGAGGTTTCTTTGTTAATTCTCATTTGTGGTTCCTCCAACGCTCACCAGATTGTTATCATTCTTCTTATTGTTTCTGCAGATTCTCCTCTCTCAACGCCAACAGCTATTGATCGAATGTTACGTATCTCATATTGTTTGAGACTAAAGAATCCAATGATTGTCCCTAGATGAAAAGGATATGCTGTCAATTGAAGCTTGATTCTTTGAGCAATATAATCCTCAATGGCTAGCTCAATATCAGCAAGATCATTATTTTCTTCATAGAGCCGGGTCATTCTACCACCAAATTGAGCAAATCGTGTTGAGTCTAACTTTGCCAGAACATCCCGCCAAGTAGTTGCATTGGCAATTCCTTCAGTGATACTACGTGTTCGCGAAAAACGGACAAGGGAGAGCTCAATTGCTCTCGAGTCCAGCCCTAATAATGTAGCCCTGAGCCCAGTCAGAACATTTCTAAGGGCGACTCGCGATTCTAATATATCATAGACTCTTTCTTGTTCGCTCTTATTGAACTTCGTCAGCACCTCTTCCACTTTTCGTAGATACCATTCTTCCACAGCTACTTCAAGTGGTGCAGTTGAGTCATACTCCTGATAGCTTGGAAGACGTGTAAGAAGTGAAACCTTCAGGTCCCATTGTGGAAGAAGATCTATCATCCGGTGAACGGACTGCGCATCCACAAGGGTCTGAAAGAGGTTCGCTTCGGCAGAAGAAGAGGGGACAGAGAATCTCAGAATGTCATCTCTCTCCAGACCAACATGAAGTCCTCTGATGATTGATTTGATGCTCTCTGCAAAAAACATCTGCAGATAAGTGTCAGTGAATTCTCGTACTTTCCCGGTCAAGGAGCGGGAGAGATTAGAACTCACATCTGAATAGTCTCGAGAGAGAATGAGGGCAAGCTCATCAGGTCTAGGAACTGCGGTTGAAGAATATTTTGTGATTACTGACCCGTAGTAAGTCCCAGATAGAATCTTGATAAAGTCCTGATAGCTATTAGCCTGAAGTAGGTTCTCATAGTTGCCTATGCTAAGAAAGCGAGATTTCATTCCTCGAATTCGAGCATTGACAAAACCATACTCATTAGCAGCTCTCAAGGACATCATTTTTTCTCCGGCTTGTTCTCAATCTGATGAAGACTATGGAGCACTCGATAATCTCATGATATAAAAGTGACGAAGAAGCAGTATTGGTCTTTGGTAGAAGAATTCAAATAACAAGCTGGTATTTTTCAAAGTGGTTAATATGACAGAAGAGAGCGGGGCACCAGTTCGAAGTCCTGAAGATTACATCAACTTAGGCAGTCTATTTAGAAGCTCTGCCACAATCACGTTTGTCATACAGATTGTTGCAGTAATTATCATGCTTGGTTCACTTGCAGCTTACTATATTGGAGATGTGTTTTTGGCTCTATCTGCGGATATCCAAATACTTGTTCTCCTTCTAGCCAGTATAGTGACCCTTGTTATCTTCTTGGCAGCTATAAGTGTGTTCGTCAGATTTTCGAGAATAATAGGAAATGCTGTCGTTGGTCCGGGAATAGAAGAAGTCCGAATGGACACACCCAGAGTCAAGACAGTTGTAACCCTCTATGGAATTCTCGTAGCTCTTATGGGCATAACTGGATTCTATGCTTGGTATCTTATCGATTCGAACTTTTTAGCTCCTTGGGCGATTTCCCTCGACTCAGAATCATTGAGGATATTTGGCATCGCATTAGGAGCCTTTGTCATTGCATTGCTCATACAGATTATTATTGCAGGTGTAGGGAGGAGTGCAACTAAGATCATAGTTGAAGTTCTCGATGCAGATGACTCAGAATTCATTGATTAGACTATTCTGAAGAATCATTCTCAACATCAAAGGTAACATCTTCCATTATCTCATCCATCGATGGCATGTACCCAGTCTGAGACTGACGTTCTTGCTCAATCTGTTCTAGATAGCCAATGGTCTTGTAAACACCATAGACACCAAGTACAAATCCAAATATTGCACCAAGAACTGCACCAAAAGTCGCGCCAGATGGACCCCCCAGTGATGCACCGAGAATTTGCCCAACTAGTAAGAGTGCAATTACAGAGCAGGGCAACTCGGATGCCACAGCAATCCATGGGCCAATGCCTTCGAAACCACTCTGGGTATCATTCATGATTTTACATGGTATACATCATGAATATTACTCTTTGTAGAAGCTCTATGCACCTTGGTCAATGTTTTTCTAATAATGATTCATGTGAAATGGTGAGGAAATACATTGGAAGTAGCAATAACATATGGCAGTGGAAAGGTCAAGCTGAATATTCCCGACAAGAATCTTTCAGGGATAATCGTGCCAAAGCAGCTAGAATCAAAAGTAGATGTATCAGAAGAACTTCAACGTGTGATGAACAATCCACATGGACCGCTTCTCTCAGACCTCTCCAAGAGTAAGAGTGTATGTGTATTTGTTGAGGATCATACTCGTGACGAACCTCATTGGGAATTATTGATGGCTATAGTTCCACATCTTATTCATGCAAATAGGGTACAGTTCATCATTACCACAGGATCTCATGAAGTGAATCACCCTGAGAATCTCAAGATTGTAGAGATTATCAAGCAAGTTGCAGAAGACACAAAATTGTCAAATTACGATGTCCAGATCCATGACTGCTTTGCTGAGGACCTTGTTGAATTAGGGAGGACAAGTAGAGGAACACCGGTCATCGTAAATCAGGCAGCTATTGATCATGATGTCTATGTTAGTCTTTCAGATATGAAGGCGCACTACTTTGCAGGGTATTCCAATGTTGTGAAGAACTTCCTTCCAGGCGTCTGTGGATTTGATTCAATAGAGGCAAATCACGCAATGGCACTTGATCCACGTTCTACTTTTGGTGTGCATCCATTTCATCCAGATGAGAATAGAAGAGATAATCCATTGGCTGATGATATGAGAGAAGCAATGGAGATGATAGCAAAGGATGCCAAGATATTCCTGTTGGCAATAGTTTCCGATGGTAAGAAACTTGTATGGGCAGATGCTGGACAAGCTGAACCAGTGACCATGGGAGGTATAGAGGTCCTTGATGAGACGGCAAGTTTCACAGTAACCTCACACACACGGATTATTGTATCACCAGGTGGCTATCCACAGGATAAGAGTCTCTATCATGCTCAACGAGCCATTGAGTTGACGAAGAATGCTGTGGCGGACAATGGTCAGATACTATTCCTTGCAGAGTGCAGGGATGGGGTCGCTCCGGAGGAGGCAATTGAGAATTTCTATAACAAGTTAACACAGCCCTTGGATGAGGTTATCGCCTCTATCAGTGATACGTATCATCTCTATGAACATAAAGCATTCAAGTTTGCGGAGCTACTCAAAAGAGTATCAACCATTCTCATGTACACAGAACTTGACAGACATACTGTCGAATCTGTTCATCTTGAGAAGATAGAAGACCCTCAGGCCGTAATTGATAAGTGGATCGAAGAGGATCCTAATGTCAAGATTTTGGTGCTGGATAAAGGGAACAAGATTGCGGTGTATGCTACTTAGTCATCGTTCCATCGAATAGAAGATATCGCATTGTATAGCGCTTTGAAGGTAGCATAACGTTTAGTATAGACATCAAGAGTGTTCTTTCGTGGTTGTAGAGGAGGCAAAGTCTTCACCATTTCCTCAGCAGCCTGAGTCACAGACTTGAAGATATTCACACCCTTGAATGCAAGAATCGCAGCTCCAACTGCTGTCGCCTCTTCCATTTTTGTCCGAACCACAGGTGTTCTCAGTACATCTGCTTGAATCTGCATCCATGTCTCGCTTTTCGCTGCACCTCCAGTGACTCGAACTTGCTGTGACGGGAGTCCTAATTCACGCATGACCTCTATATTCGACCGTATCTCATAACATACTCCTTCCAGAATGGCTCTGATGAGATGATGATGTGTGTGTCCAAGCGCAAGACCTGCAAAGATACCACGTGCATGTGGGTTCCAATGAGGAGCTCCCGCACCAACAAAGTGAGGGATGTGGATGACTCCATCTGAGCCAGGAGGACTCTTCTCTGCAACCTCGGTAAGAATATCATAAGGGTCGCAACCTCTGTCATCAGCAATAATGACTTCTTCTGTACCTAGATTATCGCGATACCATTTGAGCGCAGACCCGGTTGTGAACATACTTGCCTCTACTACAAATGAATCGGGCACCACATGTCTACTGCAAAGCAGGCGCATGGATGGGTCTAATCTAACTGTCTTGGAGTGAGCGAGCATGAATGTTCCGGTCCCTGTCGTTGATTTTATCATGCCTTCTTTTACAACACCTACACCGAGCGCTGCACATTGTTGGTCACCACCACCCGCAATAATTGGAGTGCCCATCTTAAGACCTGTTTCTTGTGAGGCAGTCTCTGTAAGTTCACCTACTCTCATACCTGAGGGAACAGCACGTGGTAATTTTTCTGCGGAGATGTCAAGCAGCTCTAGCATCTTTTTCGACCAAGCTCCTTCTCGAATGTCGAACAAGAGAGTTCTGCTAGCATTTGAATAGTCAGTGACGAGTTCTTCAGAGAGTTTGAAGATCAAGTAGTCATGGACCAAGAGGAACTTGTCTGTTGTATCATAGAGAGACTTTTCGTGCTCACGGATCCAGAGAATCTTTGGAGCAGTGAAGTAGGGGTCTATTGTAAGACCTGTGATTGAATACACCTGCACAGGCGGAACTTTAGTCTTAATCCAATCACACTGAGGAGCAGTACGGCGGTCCTGCCAGACAATGGCGTTTCGTAGAGCAGTTCCATCTTCATCAATAGGTACTACGGTCTCACGTTGATTTGTAACACTGATACCAACAACATGCTCAGGACTGATATTCTTCTCCTCAAGGCATCTTCGAATGGTCACACAGGCCATTTTCCACCAGTCCTCAGACCTCTGCTCGACCCAGGATGATTTTGGAAATATTGATTCAAACTCTGAATAAGCCCGTGCTACTACGTTTCCAGTTTGATCAAAGAACATAGAACGTACGCCAGTAGTACCTGCATCAATTGCCAAGACAAGTTCAGTCATGGAGGTCACTTGTAATGTATAGGAAATATCCTCGATATGAAAGCTTCGAGATGTCTATTTGTAACTAAGTTCAGTATCAATCACTTCTCTGATGTCCCTTCGCTGACCAATGCAGCTCATTTTGAAGGTGTAATCATTCTTGATCCTATATTCCAATTTCATAGCCTCGCTCCGTGTTCCACATTCACTTATGTGAACGATGTAGATCGGTCTACGACTTCTAAGATATGTTGCAGAACGAGAAGTACCAGAAAGATGTTCATTCAGTCGTCTTGCCAGGTCATTGGTCATCCCAGTATAATATGTTCCATCTTCGGTCTCGATGATATAGACAAAGTACATTTCAAAGTCAAAGTTATTTTATCCATGCATAGATAAAGGAGTTTTCTATGAACAGAAGATATGTCAGAGGACAGAACCAGACAAGCATCTAGTTTCATTGCAATAGTGTTCTTCGGATTCTTATCTATGATTTTCGCTGAAGTATTCTCAGGAGCATCACCATTCTGGTTCTTGGATGCCTGGGGATGGCTGGTGACACTTCCTCTGTATTGGGCACATGCATTGTTACTTCTCAATTTGGCTCTTCGTTATGAGAGAATGTCCCTGACGCAACTCTACCTCTGGGGAGTTATCTTTGGGCTTTACGAGGGATGGATTACAAAGGTAATCTGGGGAGGATATATGGGGCAGTCTCCGCAGATGGGCACATTTTTTGGGTTTGCTATAGGAGAATTTCTAGTGATTGGATTATTCTATCATGCAATATTCTCGTTCATTGTGCCCATTCTTGTCTTTCAGATTGTGACACTCTCAACGCACAAGGATGAGACCCCAGTAGTATACACATCTCATCTCTCAGTGTTATCAAAGACCAGACGTAATTTCACACTGTGGGGAATGATCATTATCAGTGGCTCAATCTTCCTTACAACTGCAATTGGAAATGACATCTTTATCACACTCACGGCATCACTCATGAATTTCGTATATCTTACTATTCTGATAGTGATCACTACATCAGTCAATCGAAAGAAGCTGAGCATAGAGTCACTTCGTTTGGGCAATAAAGGAATGGGAATTGTCATCACCTACCTGATCTTGCTTTATGGAGTGATGTTCTTCGCCCTTCTCCCTGAGAGGATTCCCTCCATCGGGACAATTCTACTCACTATCAATTTCTATATCATAGTCTTCGCATTACTGTTTGTCAGTCCTAAGAATACAGAACAGACCTTCGAACTGGCTGAAGGATTGATGAACAAGAGGGACATTCTTCTGGGATTGGTGATTTTTGTCCTGCTCACCTTTGTGTGGTGTGTACTGGCAGGACTTAGTATAATCCTGAGCGTCATCTTTTACTTATGGATGGTCTTACTTGGACCAATCTTGTTTGTTGCTGCAATTGGGAATGTCCTCATTAAGAGCTGGAGAGCGCGGTCTACATCTAAGGAGTAAGAGCAGCTAATATCGCTGCGATAAAATCACCATTTGCGAGCGCGTTTCCAGCAGCAACTGCAAGATCAAATAGTGGGGCGGGATAGATGCCAATGACAATCAGCGCTAGAGCCAGAAAGACCATTGCAGAGAGCATACTTGGACCAGGTCTATGCGCATTCTCAGCAAGCTTTGAGATTGGACTGAACCATACAACAGATATCATCCGTAGATAGTAGCCTAATGCTAAGAGAGCATTGAACACAGCAATCACTGTAAACACCAGATAATAGCCCCCTGCTTGCACACCTGCAAAGAAAATCAAGAGTTTTGCATAGAATCCTGCAAAGGGTGGCATACCCATCAATGAGAGCACTCCAACAGCAAAGAATGCACCTACAATTGGCATCTTCTTTCCAATCCCTCGTAAGTCATCAAGATTACGAGAACCAACGACATGAAGGAATGCACCTGCACAGAGGAACAGTAGACCCTTAGTGAAAGCATGGATGATAATATAGAAGACCCCACTCTGATATCCAAGAGGAGAGGCTGCTCCGAAAGCAAAGAGAATGAAACCGATCTGTGTGATTGAGCTATAGGCAAGCATTCTCTTAAGATCAGATTGAGTGAGTGCATAGAAGTTACCTGCAGTCATGGTGACTACTGCAAAAAAGCCAAGCAGTAGAGGCCAATTAACAGTGACTGGAGAGAACAGGGCCACATTCATCCGGACTATTCCATA
>SDOA01000036.1 GCA_004524595.1 Candidatus Thorarchaeota archaeon
GTGCTTGATTGGTGCCCAATAGGAGTAAGAAAAGCACTTGATGCGCCTATAGCTACTGCCATCAAGAATGGATCAATGGAAACACCTAAACCCAATGCTACATTGATAGCAATTGGTGCCATAAGAACAGCGGTGGCTGCGTTATTGACCAGATCTGATAGAAACATTGTTATGACAAGTATGATTAGTAATGCAAGATATGGAGGTATGGAACCTCCTATTTCAAGTAATGTATTTGCGATCATTTGTGCTCCGCCAGAAATTTCTAATGCCTGTCCAACAGGAATCATAGCTCCAAGCAGAATTATTACAGGCCAGTCGATGCCTTTGTAGGCTTCGTTGATTGAAAGCACACCAAAGGCGACCATAGCTAGAGCAGCGCAAGTAAAAGCAATTTGAATTGGTAGTATGTTTAGAAAGGAGACCAGTATTGCACTGCCAAAAATTAAAACAGCAAGCATGACTTGACGTGGTCGCCCAAACTGTATCTCACGTTCAGCTAAAGATAGACAACCCAGGGTTGACAATGTATCAGACATCTTGTCAGTGGGAACTTGCATTAGCAAGACATCACTGGATCTCAAACGAATACTGCCCAATCGTGCGCTCAATCGTCTGCCTTGGCGTGCGATTGCGAGAATATTAACTCCGTAATTACTGTGTAATTGTAAATTTCTGGCACTTTTCCCCACCATCAAAGAGTGCGGCATTATGACTGCTTCTATAATACTCACATCATCAGATCGTAGAAGGTCTTCTTTGTATCTCTTATTTTCTACAATCCCTAACTCAGCGCTATCAGCGAGTAATTTGAATTCTCTTGATTCACCTCTTAATATCAGGACATCCCCTTCTCTTAGCATTCTTCTACTTGAAGGTGCGGGAAAACGCTGTTCCTTTCGTAGTATTGCTACTACCGCAACATTTTCCTCTGTCATCGCTTCAAGGTCACGAACTCGCTTTCCGATCATTTTCGATTTTTCGGGGATATAAAGTTCAGTGACATAGTCCTTAATTTGAATGAGGGCGTGGTCAGCTTGACCCTCACGTTGAGGAATAAGACGCCATCCAACCAACGATATAAACAAGAATCCAACTATAGCAATCCCGAGACCAACAGGAGCAAAATCAAACATGAAAAAAGGTCCGGTACCATATTGATCTCTGAATGTGGCGATAATAATGTTCGGAGGCGTGCCAATCAAAGTGATTAAACCTCCAAGCATAGAACCAAACGCCAATGGCATGAGAACAAGTGATGGAGATTTACCACTCTTTCGTATCATTCGAATCGCAACTGGCATTAGAATAGCTAGTGCGCCAATATTGTTCATAAACGCTGAGAGTATTATTACTAATCCTGTAAGTGTCATTATCTGTACAACAATATTGTCACCAACTCGAGAGGTGTACCTACTAATAACATCGACAAATCCAGATTTTGTCAATCCACGACTAATCACGAGCACAGCTGCAACTGTAATCACTGCAGGATGACCAAAACCTAAGAATACTTGATCAAAAGATATTATGCCTGTGATTGCTACTGCTAATAGAGCGAATAGTGCGACTATATCATATCTCCAACGTCCCCAGACAAACAAGATAAGAGTCACGAGTAGAATGGTCATTAATATCATGAGGTCTACAGATATTGACTGCATTACGTTCAGGATTCCTGTTAATTATGCCCGTTAGAAAATAGGAATAGAATCTATTTTTAATATTACGTCTTCTGAATTTTTTGGCAATTTATAGTGGAGAGTTCTTTGTATTTTTCCGTGGATAGTTATTAGAATCCCTATCATTGAGAACGAATATATTCACTATGCAAAAGTACGATAGCACATTCAGTATAATCAGCATGAATTACTTGCGTATAACCTTCAAAATTGATTTTTCTATGCTGGAATTATTTTTCAACAGAATTCAACTGAAGACTCGTTAAAATAAATTCCAGATGACTTGGATGGATTGCCTTTTTGATAAGGTTAGAATCTACTTCACCACGCCTTAGAACTCGTAGGATCTCAGTTACACGCTCATCTAAACCGCGTAGTAAGTTGGTGTTCAATTGAATTTCCAAAGGAATGACATCTATTTGATAACTGCTGAATTCGACTGTCTGTAAATATGGGTGCATATCGGGACCGTTCTCCCAAATGTGGTTCTGTTTCCTCGATGAGGATACAGAGCGTTCAGATTTGATATAAGCAACTTCAATCTTCACATTATCAATAATCCATCTGCCCATATACCATTGTTCATCGCCCATTTCGGAAACATCAGTGAAAATTCTCTGACCGGGTGTGGACAACCAATGATCCACATCCATGCTAGGGCTCGATTCAATTTCATAGTTCTCCATTAAATCTGCAATAAGCTCAACTGTCTTAGGACTGAGAGCTAGAATATCAATGTCATTTGGAACTATTTTGCACCCTTGAAGATATGTGGCCATTGAGCCACAGATCACATATTTGTGACCAAGGGCTATACATGAATCATACGTAATGTCCAAGAATAATCTGAGTTTCTCCTCAATGTTACTCAAATCAATCATTATTATCATCCTTTAGATGAATACCAGTTAGTATTATCCGAAAAAGGTGTTGTGCAATAGTACCGAGATGGATTTGATTACACCATAAAAATATGTTTTAAATATGTGAAGAGCGTGAATTTAACTAATTGTTACGAGACTTGGTCACCTTTATTTACCTGCATTCTAATCTCGTCATATCTTTTCGAACTTGGCTCTCACTGTAGCACCACAATAGCTGCACTTTGCTTCAAGTGGTCCCACCCAATCAATTGATTCGTGCGACAATGGTGCATTACATTTGGGACATTCTGTGGGGATACGTACCATTCGAAGGCCATCATCTACTTCTGTCTTGCTTTGATATCTCTCTGGAATTGCTCTTTGAGGTGCTGGAATAACTTGGACTTTGGGTTGTGGAGATAGTTCGTTCGTTTGTTGGCGAGAACGTATAACTTGAGCTGCAACTACTAGTATTACAACTAGAATGACTACCAATGCAACTATTAACTGATAAAAGAGTTGAGATTGATAAGTGGTTGTTGCGGTTATCACCAAGTGCTCATCATCATACACACCGATATCATAAACACCTATTGTGTCGCCATCCAATGAATTCTCGTGGACCAGGATATAGACAGTGGTATTGTCAGATTCAATATTGAAATCAACCACGGGATAGTTCCCCCAACCTGAGCCGCTAACAGCGATTATATCTAACATATCGATATCATTTGCGACTGTGATATTCACTTCTGGTGAAGTGTCAATATTTAAGATATCAATCAACACAGTCCAATGACCTGTGTCAAGTGATACTTGATACAAATTGGGTTCATAAAGCGAATATGGGTCTTCTCGACGCCATATTGTTTGATCTTCAAGGGTCTGATTTGGAACCAACTGTGTTTGAGCGGAAACAAAGGGTATCATCAACAATGCAACGAATGCAAACATAACTAGGCTACGAATCAAATCCAGCTTCTTCATCGAACCCAACTCATTCTTCTCCTGTGAATTGCACTTATTTATTGATTTAGTATTTAAGCAGAATTCACGCTCATTCAGAATAATTGTGCTGATTCTATTTGTCACCTGCTAGATTTCAGTGAGAAAATTTTGGTAATATGTTACTATTCAGTTCATTAAATACATGCATACTCTGTTCGGAACAAGGTTCATATCAATAGGTTACCCATCAAGAAACACTTTGATCAATATGGACTGTGTTGCTATGGATCAAATAAGGAAAACAAGATATAAAACAAAAATGCGGTATGTTATCGATAGTTTCCTTTTAGCTGAAAATTTGATTCATAATCCAGATGAGATTGAAGAACGAGCTCTTTATTATTGCCTCTTTACAGCAATTGAAAGTACTATGGACCTTATTGCTATGTTAATTAAGGATAAAGGAAACATACCTATGGGAGATGAGTACAATATCGAGTACCTTGTAAAGGATGGAATAGCATCTGCTGAACTTGCCCTTCATTTGAAAAGCTGCAATTGTCTACGTAATGTTCTGGTACATTAATACAACGGAATTGATCAGGAAATCGTTTTGGATTCTTTCAAAGATGTCAAGAATACATTGATGCAGATGGTCAGGTATATGGAGAATTATTTAGATGAATCTACATGAAGTAAGAAGAGAACTGTTTCAAATTGATGAAAATGATGTTCCAATCTTTGGTTCATTTATCTCTGGAGAATGGAGAGAGAATTCAGATATTGATATCGCAATACTCTCACACAGTCATGATATGAAAATCAATAAGAAATTGAAAATGCATATTATT
The DNA here is from genome assembly GCA_004524595.1 of Candidatus Thorarchaeota archaeon. Next base: position 4,345 of record SDOA01000036.1, read on the forward strand.
GGAAAGATTCCATCCAAGTATGATGTGGTTATTTTCGAATCACTGCCTTCTGTCATTAAGGGAAGTATACTTCAGAATTATAAGGTGATTTTCGGAAACCCATTAGAGATTGGAGATTACCTACGAAGGTATTGGAAAGAATGGCAAGATTATCAACATAGACTTGAACTCCCTTCAATGGAAGAAATGACGGGAAATCCTTCTGGGTGATTACTACAGTATCAGTATTGACAATCATTTTTAGAAGTATCGTATCGTAAACAATATACGGGGGATATAGCGCACCTCGCGTAGGGGTAAAAATGAAACTCGATATTACTCCACGCGCAGCTGACCTGAAATATGCCATTAGAGACATTGTCACTATTGCACGACAGTACCAAAAACAGACTGGTGAGAAACCACTCTACCTAAACATTGGAGACCCTATAGCGTATGACTGGAAGACTCCGCAGTTCATGGTTGATGCACTCTGCAAAGCAGCTCAAGATGGATGGAATGGGTACTCGCCATCAGAGGGAGAGCCAAAGCTCAGAGAGGCAGCCGCGGAGAAAGAGAAGCGAGTTAATGGAATCGATGTAGACCCCAATCGAATGATTGTGACTGCAGGAGTTTCTGAGGCAATTCAATTCCTAACAGGAGCGCTCATCAATAATGGTTCGGAGTTCCTTCTTCCTGGTCCAAGCTATCCACCCTACATCTCATATGTCAAATTCTTTGGTGGTAAACCTGTTGCGTATAGAACTGTCGAAGAGGATGACTGGAACCCAGACACAGATGACCTCAGGAAGAAGATCACTGACAAGAGTGTGGCAATCCTTGTCATCAATCCAAACAATCCAACAGGTTCTGTCTATAATGAAAAGACCCTCAAAGAGATTGTCAATATCGCAGGCGAGTTTGGTCTCCCCATCATATCAGACGAGATATACGACCAACTCACCTATGACGAGAAACAGATATCCATGATCCGCGTCGCTGGAGATGTGCCTGTCATTGGATTCAATGGAGTGAGTAAGGTCTACCTTGCCCCTGGTTGGAGGGTGGGGTATGCATATTTCCATGACTCTAACGGTGAACTTGACCCCCTCTATGAGGCTATGATGCGACAAGCTCGAATCAGAATATGCTTGAATGCAACAGCCCAGATAGCATCCATTGCAGCTCTGCAGAGTGATGGTAGCTATCTAGAAGAAACAATGAGGAGAATGCGTGAGAGAAGAGACCTCATTCACAGACGACTTAATGAGATTGATTCAATCTCTACAAGGCTACCTGAAGCAGCTTTCTACATCATGCCTAAAATTGACCTCAGAGGTAGATGGGCTGATGATACTGAATTCGTCAAGGATGTCTTAAGAGAAACCGGTGTAGTATTTGTGCCAGGATCAGGATTTGGTGTTGAACATGGCTCAGGACATTTCCGAAGTGTCTTTCTACCACCACCAGATATTATTTCTGAAGCAATGAATAGATTAGAGAGTTTCATGGAGAAACATCAGAAGTAGATTTGAATTTCTTTCCATCTCTCTTACAGAGAATTTGAATGACATTCCGACCCGTATAGATACATCCTGGAACACCACCCCCTGGCAAGACCCACTGCCCAGCCATGTAGAAGTTATCAAGACCAGGTAGTGTGCGGGGAATTAGTTCCATGAGAGTCTTCTTAGTCATCAGCCAGCCCATTGGAGAGCCTCTGTGATTCAGCGTATACCTCCATGAAGTATATGGAGTTGCCACATCGATCATCTCAACTTGAGAGGTGATACCAGAATAGTGTACTTCTAGACGTTCAATAAGTTCCTGAACGATTTGCTGTTTCATGGCATCATAGTCTACTTTATTTTGTTGAAGAATAGACCAATAGTCCCACTCGGTTTCCAACATGATCTGAATGACGGTCTTCCCCTCTGGAGCAAATGCATCACCATAATTGAAAATTCTCAGAGGAAGGCAGAAGATCGACCTCTCACCATAGTGAAGTGGTTCCTTCATCATGAATATTGTCAAGGGGACATCTTTCTCGAAAGTCCTTCTAACACCCAGACTAACCATTAACATCGGATCATATGGTTTCCAATTCTGATACCGATGTTCTGTCTTTCTATCGAGATATTTACCATCGAGGAAACCATAGATTGTGCTCTTTCCATCTGCAGCTGAAACAACTACATCAGCTCTGTGCTCAGTTCCGTCTCTGAGTACTACACCTACAGCACAATCATTCTCAACAAGAACCTTCTCGACAGTAGAGTTGTATGATATCTGACCACCTAACGATGTGTACGTATCTACGATTGAATTCACAAATTCATGACACCCACGTTTGAACAAGCCCAGTTGACCAGTAACTACACAGGCAAGGATCATTATAATGAACCAGATGGGACCATCAGGAGAGAAGAGATTCTTGACCATTGACTTTAGAAAGGGATTCTGTAGATAGGTTTCAGAATACTCAGCAGCAGACTTCGAGTATTTGCCAGTGAAATACTTCATGAAGCCACGCATTTGCCACATCTCACGGAGAGAGTCAAGTCGCCCCTTCAGTTCAGGGGGTGAGGTACTCATTCCAAGGTCCGTGAGTAGTGGTGAATCACTCATACAAGCAATCTCTTTGATAAGACTATGAATCTCCTTCTCATCCTCAGGTGCAATTTGAATGAGGTCCTGCTGGAGTCTTTCAAGGTCGCTGGTGAAATCGATTGATTTTGAGCCAGTTTCATCTATGAATCGTAGATATGTTGTCATATCCTCAATATCGCATGAACCCACCGCACCAATCTCTTGATACACATTGTAGATTTTCGTATCTGGCTTGTGGCATATCAGAAAATGAATACCACCATCAATGAGATAATCTCCTCGCTTCCAGACGGCAGCTACACCACCTGGTTTACTATGATGTTCAAAGATTTGACTCTCATATCCATTAAATTGAGCATAGCACCCAGTTGCTAGGCCTGCTAACCCAGCACCTATAATAATTACCGATTTCGCGCTCATTACCCAACACCTCCTTCGTTTGTCTTCATGAGTTCCTCAATTACATCATTCCAGACATTAGCCATCTCGATTTGATATGAGATAGCTCTGGCTAAGTCAGGGTCTCTCTTCTTTTTCCTGACCTCAAGAGCTTCCATTTTTTTGATAAATTCTAGATTCACTATCTGTAGCTGTTGCAGCATAGAAATCAGTAGATTAGATGAGGTGAGTAGACTGTATCTAAATCCTGTCTTACGCGATCCAGTTCGTTCAACTACTCCATAACTCTCAAGGATCTTTAAGGCTCGATTAACTGATGGAACTGACGTAGGATATTTTGATTCAGGAAATATTTCTCCAAGACGTTGGGATATATCTCTCTGAGACCACTCTTTCTGTTCTAGAAGCAAAAGACCTTCAATCCATCCACAATACTCCGGATAACCATATTGATCATAGGTCTCTCCAATGATCATCATGAATTCTTTCCTCATATCAGGGGATACCATTGTAACATCCTCACTCGTAGTACGCTCAAATGAATTTAAGTATTTCAGTATTCTGAAATATTGAAAATGTACAATCATCGAACTAGGAACAGAATAAGATTTGACATATAGAGAAGAGAAGGAGAATCCAATCATTCAAGCTCGGACTTCTTCTTCTCCATCAATTGAGTAATTTCATTTCGAATAGACCTGGCAACAATCATTGCCATCTCTACCTTTTCAGGTGAAGCTGGTTTGGACCCAACAACAAGCAATGAATCATTCTGGATCTTATTTGCCTCATGTTCTATATCAGAGATACTAGCCTCTAAAGCCTGTAATTCAGGAGTCGTGAGTTTCCCCTTTAGAGCCTCTGCTGTATCTTTTATCAGATGCGCAGAGGAAAGTATTCGCTTCTTTTTATCAGCAATTGAATCCCATTCACTCAGACCCAAGGGGATTTCCGATTCAAGCTTTTTCTCCTGATTTGCAGCTACTGCTATTGCTTCTTCGCATGCAGGGATTAGTTTTCCTCGTGCATAGGTTTTCTTTTCAGCTTCTTTTGCCTTGGTGACAGTATCAACAAGATCATCATCACCAAGAAGGGCATCAATCTGGTCTACGATGTCATTAACAACAATTAGTCGAGCTTTAGCTTTTTCGAGTTCGCTATTCTCAATGTCATCCTTCAGCTGTTTCAAAGTAGACGTCAAACCATCAACAACTCTGATAAGTGGTGCAGGTTCAAATTCGGAAGCCTCAATTGAAGCTCGGAGGAAACTTACCCTGCTTTCGGTCACACTCGAATCATGGAGAAGCTTCTCACTCTCTTTGTAATCTTTAAGTGTTATAATGGTTGGACCAGCTTGGATACTATAGGCAGTCTTTAGTTTGTCTTCATACGTACCTCGTACAACGATAGCATAATCGCGTGAGCCGCCAAGACCTTCATCCGCGCGAACAATGATAGCAGCATCAATCGTTTCCCCAGCAGGTAGATTATGAATGGTCTTTGCACTTTCACCAGATACAATATGGATACCTTCATCAAGATGCCATTCGATTTTCATATTTGTTGCAGCGCCTTCGCCGGAGTTTCTGATTGATAATCGTACAGAGAAATCTTCGGTAAATGTCAGATCGATTGGTATAGTCAATTGAGCAGATATTTTTGGAACTTTTAACTTTCCACGGAGAATCTCTCGGACCATATCCAGACCACGGTCGACATACTTGGAGAATTCGGAACTACCTGAGCTCGCTAAGGCGGATTTCAATTCTGTAACTGCTGCATTTTCAGCGGCTGCAAAAGCTTCGAGATTCAAAGATTGAATTGAAGATTCAATCATCTGAGGAATTTGACTAAGTTGAATAATTGCAGGTAATCTAATCTTAGATGCATTCTCCGCTGCAAACCCACGTGCTTTGTAGAAGGCTTCTGCTTCTTTTCCGATCATGATATAGATCATGCAGGCAGTCATTGCTAATGCTGTACCTTTGCTCGTCTCTGCATCTTCACCCCACATGAGGTGTTCAGCAGATGCAGCGAGGAGATCATCAGCTCCTTGCTGATATGCCTCAATAGCTCTTGAAGCATCAGCCATTTCAGAAAAAACATCTCCAGCATCACACATATTCAACGCGGCTTTCTTATAGCTTTTAGAAGCTCTATACTCATTAGCGGATTGAAGGAAGGCTTCTGCAGCAGCTGCATACTCACGCTCCATTGCAGCCATGTCACCAGCCATTTCTGCTCGTATTGCAGCTTGAACATGTTGATGTCCAGCTGATTGGCGAGCAGTATCTTTCTGTGATTCCTCAATCCATCTTCTAGCTCTCTCTTCCGACATCGTCACCAAGACTCCTACTTTAACACGACATTACAGAGTTCAGCAATTTACTGTTATTGAACCCAATAGCGTCTCTTGTTTTGTACATAAGAAAATATGTACTAGTACACTTCACGTGGCGAGTGTCTCAGACGATCTGGAAGACCACCGCCATGACCTTCAACTATTAGCTCATAGCCGCGGCCAATACGACCTCTCTTCGCGGTCTGGAAACCCACCTTCTCAATACCACGAGCGTTTCGCTCAGCAGCTCTTCGCTCAATCATGCTTGTTCCAGAGGGCACAATAAGAATGAGTTTCTTCTGTGCATCATCCACTGTGAGACTGATTGGCGTAGTTGGTGTGCCAGTGCACTCGTGAAATTGACTGTTTCTATATTCGAGGACTATCTTCATCTGAATAGTAACACCACACACTAGTCGATTCTAAACAAAAAACTAGCTTGGTCACATATTAGGATTTGCTAGATGGAACTAGAAGTAAAAAAGAAGTAGTTTTAGGCATCATTACAAAAGAAATGAGGATGAGCTCTAGGATAAATGAAACCCGAGAGCTCAACTTTAGAATGATATTAAGGTATGTTCAGTCCGGTGGAGGTGGTGGAGGTGGAGTATCATCCATCTTTGTATCTACTTTTGTTAAGACTGAATCACGCTTCTTCTTTGTGAAGATGAAGCCCATTATAATGAACAATAATCCTACGATTGCTATAGCGGCACCAATATAGACAGTGTATCCTGTAACGAAGTCATATGCTTCCGGGTTGGAATTCGCAAGCAATGCCAATATTGCGCCTGCTATTACTAGAATCGCTCCAAGACACACAGGTCCTGAGCGGGTATATTCTCGCCAAGTCAAGTAAGCCAATTTCAATAGCTCCTAATCGAGACGTACCACGCGGTCTCGTCTAATTGTAAATAAATCAGTCCAAGCGATTTAAGATTATTGGGTGGCTAGAGTATTGCATTTCTTGATATTAAAATAGTTCAATGATTTATTCTAGACTCATACTGACAATGCAGCCAGTGGAAGAAGTATTGACTGCTATCTTGGCTCCAGTCAATTCACCAAGTTTCTTAGCAATCAACTCATGAAATGCACAGGGATATCCAGGGGGTATCTTCTCCATACTTGGGTCAAGGTTTCTGCAGACGCGAAGGATATCGCATGTTCCGGTTTCAATAGTGACCGTTCCAGTTCCAGTCTTGGGCATCTGACTCTCATTTGAACAACTCTGGATCAATGCTCCAAATTTATTCAAAGCTGCTGAAGGATCATCAGGATTGGATGTCGCCCAATAGTGGATTAGCTGGTCAGCAGCTTTGCTGAACATTAGGTCGAGGTGACCAGTAGGCAATGTAGCAGCATAGGCAGATATCTCACAGATGAGTGATGCCTGAGATTCAACAACACTCATTCGAGCTGCTTCATTGATCGTTCTAGGAATTTCTGGAATCTCACCAACACGCATATCATGTAACTCAGTGGTTATGGACTCATCAACTTGTGATGCAATTGGACTACCTGATGCAGCTGCTGCTAATTCACCAATTGTGGTCCCATCATCATAGCTAAGATCAGGAATCTCATAGTTTGGACAGACACCAGCTGCTTGATACTGTCGCGCAAACTGCATGAGACGCCCAGACATCGTAGCAACTGCATGTCTGCTTAACCCTTCGACTCTGATGTGACCATATGCAATCCCAACGATGTTTTCAAGATCTAAGTCGGAGATGTTCTTTTCAGCAAGTATTTTCTTTCCACGGACAACACGTACTGCCCACAACTCATTCATGACACCCACTTGAGCACCATAACTTGTATTCGTGATACCAACAAGAGGTGAAACAGGATAGAAATCATTCATGAATAGGGTCTCCAATCAATGGACTTATTGAACACTAACGAATGGTCATTCAAAAGGATATCTTGATTGTAATAATCCCGTATCTCAAGTTTGAAAGATGCATAAACATTGACAAGTTGGATAGAAAAATCACTGATTGTAGCAGGAAAAAACATAGACGACTGGACATGTTATATGCCCAGTCTGTCTAACTCTAAATATACCCAGGTAATGTTGGGGATTGTTGAGGTTGTCGTTTCTTTACGCTCTCTGCAAGCTCCAAGTATTTCTCAACATCCTTCACAGAAAGACTTGGACGGGCTTCTTGTAGAGCTTGTTCAAAGTGTTTCATTGTAACTGGCTTTGCCTTCCAATCACTACGAACTGCAGTCATTGCTGCCTCTCTGCAGAGACCTTCGATATCTGCACCGGAGTATCCTTCAGTCATCTCAGCCAATTTTCCAAGATCCACATCTTCACTAAGAGGCATCTTCTTGGTATGGACTTTGAAAATCTCTAATCGTGCAGATTTATCAGGAGGTGGCACAAATACTACTGCATCAAATCGACCGGGTCTAAGAACAGCAGGATCAAGGATATCTGCTCGATTGGTAGCACCAATCACAAGGACATTTTGCAATGTTTGCATTCCGTCCAGCTCGGCCAGAAATTGATTCACTATTCTATGGCTGACACCTGAATCATCTCTATTTCCGCGAGAGCCCATAATTGCATCAATCTCATCAAAGAAGAGAACACATGGTGCAGTCTGACGGGCTTTTTTGAAAATCTCTCGAACTGCCTTCTCAGATTCGCCAACATATTTGTTGAAGATCTCTGGTCCTCTGACAGAAATGAAATTAGCTTCACTCTCTGTGGCTACAGCTTTTGCTAAGAGGGTCTTACCTGTACCTGGTGGCCCAAATAGGAGAACACCTTTCGGTGAACGAATTCCCATCTCTTTGAAGACTTCTGGGCGTCTAATAGGAGCTTCAATTGCTTCCTGCAATTGCATCTTAACCTTTTCAAGTCCACCAACATCTTCCCATTTTACATTTGGTTTCTCTACTAGTACCTCTCTAAGTGCTGATGGAGAAACATCATTTAATGCTGAATCAAAATCAGGTTTAGTAACATAGAGATTCGTTAGAATGTCAGCAGGAATATCTCCGGTCTCTGGATCGACATGCGGTAATACTTTTCGAAGCGCTTGCATAGCAGCCTCTCTTGTGAGAGCAGCCAAATCGGCACCGACGAAGCCATGTGTCACTGCCGCAAGTCTTTCAAGGTCCACATCCTCATTCAACGGCATTGAGCGAGTGTGAATCTGGAGAATCTCAAGTCGTCCCTTTTTATCAGGAACACCAATCTCGATTTCTCTATCAAACCTACCTGGTCTCCTGAGTGCCTCATCTATGTCATCAACTCGATTCGTTGCACCAATGACAATAACCTGACCACGTCCTGCAAGACCATCCATGAGTGATAGTAACTGAGCTACAACACGTCGTTCAACTTCACCAGTAACATCTGCGCGTTTTGGAGCAATACTATCAAGTTCATCAATGAAGATGATGCTTGGTGCATTCTTTTCAGCTTCTTCAAAGGTCTCTCTTAATTTCTGTTCTGATTCTCCATAAAACTTTGACATAATCTCAGGTCCATTAATGACTCTGAATGTTGCACCCGATTCATTTGCCACTGCTTTAGCAATCAAGGTCTTACCAGTTCCAGGAGGACCATGAAGAAGAACGCCCTTAGGAGGAGATATTCCCAATCTCTTGAAGAGCTCGGGGGATTTCATTGGAAGTTCAACCATCTCTCGAATTTTAACAAGTTCATTACCGAGCCCACCAATATCCTCGTAGGTCACTTCAGGAACTGAAACGTCTTCTGGTCTCACAGGTTTATCTAAGACCTCAATTTTTGTTTCTGGTGTGACCTTGCCAAACTTGCCAGGGGATACAGTAGTTACCAAGAATGGATGCGCTTGACCAATTGATGCAAAGAGTACTACATCTCCTCTCGTAATAGGACGATTTAGTATCTGCTGTTTAAAATGCTGATCGAAACCTGGTGGAAATCGCAAAGGTTGATTGGGCGCAAACACTATTCTTGTTGCATCAGGAATTGTGGCCTTGCTTACTTCTACAGCCTCACCTAATTTTACCCCTGCATTGTTACGGACTAACGAATCAATACGAACCATGTCAAGGATTTCATCCTCTCTCATTGCAGGAAAACAAATTGCAACAGTTTCCTTTGAACCTTTAATTAGGATATAATCACCGGATCCAACACCTAGATGGCGTCTTATTTCTGAATTAAGCCTTATAATACCTCTACCTTGATCTCTAGGAATTGCTGCGGCAACTTTCAACTTGATTGTATCTTCACTCATTTTTTACCCTCCAATCATGAATGTCAATTCGCCTTCTGTAATTACATCTGAACCATCTTTTACTTCTTTTAGCTCTACCTCTAAGATTCCATTTCGGTAGGATGCATGTGAATTCTCAACATCAACAAGAAAGTCAAGATTTAGAATTGTTTCTTTATCCTCGATTTCATTCGTTATAATCAAATTCTTTTCTTCGACTCTTACGGAGGGAACAAATCCTGCAGTTCCAAGATTGATGATGACCAGTACTTTATCATCTAACTGAATTACTTCTGCATCTGTTTCCTCATTCTTATCTGGAGTTTCTTCAATCGCATTCGGAAAGCCAAAATTCGAGCTGGTCCAGTATCTTATTGTTGTATTGCCATCAGGTATCTCACCCATGGCTCCCATTAGATGTTCAATCATCCTACGGAATACTGTCTCAAACTCATCGTCTATCATTTTAGAATTACCTCCAGTTAGGAAGCCCCTGGACGACTGCTGTCGCCCATTGAGTCACCTGTTCGGGGCTCCTTTCTGTACAAGTGCTAATCAGCACCTAGTATACCACTTGGTATATTAGTTTATAAATTTTAGGAAGTGAACGACATTGTACTCACGAAAGCACAACATTCTCCTTCTTCAGAATATCACGAGCAATGAGAACACCTGACACAGAGGCTTGCATGAGACCTCTGGTGATACCAGCTCCATCTCCAGCTGCATATAGATTAGAAACCTCGGTTTCTAGATTCTGATTCAACTTTAGTCGAGAAGAGTAGAATTTCACTTCAACACCATAGAGAAGTGTCCCATCATCAGCAACACCTGGACACAGTTTATCCAATGCATCAAGCATCTCTAAGATAGAGCTTAGATGTCTATAAGGAAGAATAAAACTAAGATCTCCAGGTGAAGCACTTAAGAGCGTGGGTTTGACAGGGCTGCGAGCAATCCGTTCATGAGTACTTCTCTTTCCGCGCCTTAGATCTGCAAGACGTTGCACAATGACTCCATCACCTAGCATATTTGCTAAGCCAGCAATGGAACGACCATAGGCTATAGGTTCTTTAAATGGTGCTGTGAATTTAGATGAAACAAGTAAAGCAAAATTGGAGTTCGATGTTTTCATGTTTGCGAAAGATTGACCATTGACTGTGAGTATCTCATCATAGTATTCTGTTGTTACAACTCCACCAGGATTAAAACAGAACAAACGAACCTTGTCGTCAAATTGTTTTGAATAATAGACCAATTTTGGTTCATAGAGAGTCTCAGCGATATCGTGCATAACTGGCTCTGCAATTTCAACTCTGAGACCAATATCCACATAATTATTCTGCGTGTGGAGATTCAATCGTTCAGCTTGTTTCGAGAGCCACTCATTACCGACTCTACCAGGAGCAGCCACGACATATCGAGCATTTATCTCTGTGTCGCCATTCGTAACGAGACCCTGAACGGAATTGCCATTGACAAGGATATCCTTTGCTTCAGTGTTAAAGTGGACTTCTGCATGTTTGATGACTTCGTAGTACATCTGGTTCATTACATCAATACAACCTTCACGGCCCAGATGACGAACTTTCTGAGGAATTAGCTCCATTCCAATCAACGCGGCTTTTTGTGAATACATCTCTTTCGAATCATCGTTTTCTCCATAGACCTTAGATGGAGCCCCATGTTCGATATATTTCTGATCTACATATTTGATGTACTCCATGAGCCGCTTGTGACCAACGAACTCATCAAGCCAGCCACCCACTTGAGTTGAGATTGTAAGTTTTCCATCTGAAAATGAACCTGCTCCACCCCAGCCTGCAAGGATATCGCATGGATTGCACTTCCTGCATCCAGGAGCAGCATTAGAATTAGGACAATTTCTTTTGTCTATGCTCTTTCCACGTTCAATAATTGCCACTTTCAAATCAGGTTTGTACTGAATTATCTCTAAAGCACAAAAGATACCAGCAGGACCACTGCCAACAATCGCTACGTCATAATCCACGTGATATCTCTCCGTGTCTCCCGGCCTATTCTCGGCTCGAAGAAATCAACACTTAAGGATTTGCTTTGTAAGTAATCATGACTATACCAAATAGTACATAACATCCTCTAGGAATACGAATATATTTCAAGAAAAGTAAGGCTGCAAAGCGAAAAGTCAGGTGTTTCAATGACAAAATGCTCTCTCTGTGGGGCTGATGATCTCTGTTTCAGCTGCCCATACTGCAATGGACATTACTGTGGAGAACACAGACTACCTGAGAGTCACGGTTGTCCTGGTATGCAAAAAGTGAGAGAGGATGCCAAACGAAAGGTCTCAGATTCTCTAGGCAATGACGAATATTACAAAGAGAATCAGACATGGTCTTCAATTATGCCAAAGAAGAAAGTAACGAAACGAGGTTACAGGAAGGGACGTTTTACTCGGACTGAAATTAGAGACCTTGCAATTGCTTCGATACTCGTGCTTCTAGTCGGCATCTCAGCTTTTGGTCGTCCAAACGGAATTCTTGCAGCAATTCAAAATATCATCAATAATTTCATACCATTGAATTTACTATGGGTACCGCTTACGACTGCATTCCTCTTCTTGTTAGCTTTTATTGGACATGAGCTTGGTCATAAGTTTGTGGCGCAACATTATGGAATGTGGTCAGAATTTCGAATGACCATGATGGGGTATTACCTCTCATTGTTTGCAATTCTCTTTTCATTACCAATATTCGGTACAGGTGTTGTCTATACAAGTGGAACGAGTAGTGTCGAAGAAGATGGTAAGACCAATCTTGCAGGCCCAATGCTAAATCTCATTGTTGCAATGTTCTTGATCATGATAGGCGTGATAGTCAAGGGAATCTTCGGAGAGATTAATTCATACATTCTTTTTATCATCCAAAATGGGATCATCATCAATGGATTCATTGCTCTATTCAATATGATTCCAATCCAACCATTTGATGGTGCTACAGTTCGAAGATGGGACCAACGTGTTTGGATTGCAACATCTATATCCTTGATTTTCGTATTGATCATTGGATGGATTGTGTTACCCTCTATTGCATAAGATGTTGCTCTGATAATACCACGCTTCATAGCAGAATAATACACTGACCTCTTGAGCATGCTCTGGAGGCAAGTTCTTGTTAACACCAAAAAGCTATGGGCAAGATGTTGTTGAACTATCAGTATCTGCATGGTTCTATAGAAACAAAGCAATTGCAGGATTTGACAACCCAGCCAGGTCTCTTTACGTAGCAATTAGAGAACTTGTAGAGAATAGTCTGGACGCATGTGAAGATGCTCGTGTTCTTCCTGAAGTCACCGTGTTGCTTAGCAGAAGAGAAATAATTTCTGGGATTGACATCCTAAGCCAGGGACCGGAGATATTCCAATTAACAATCAAGGACAATGGTACAGGAATCCCACACAAAAAAATACCACGACTTCTTGGGAAAATGCTTACCGGGACAAAATTTACCCAGAAACAGAGTAGGGGGACATTTGGACTTGGGGGGAGTTTAGCACTTCTTTATGGTCAGGTCACCACACAAGAACCCATTGAAATCATGACTGGTCAAAAAGGGAAAAATTGTGGACACCGTTTAAAGATGCGATTAGATATTGAGCATAATGAACCAATCATCATAGAAGAAGAAGAGATTAAGAAATCAGTCGATGAACATGGAACTATGGTCTCGTTCCATCTACAAGGAGATTGGATTAGAAGCAAACGAAGAATCCTAGATTATTTCTCTCAAACATCTATCATTGTACCAAACTCGTCGCTATTCTTTGAAACTCCAGACAAGGAAGTCTTGAGATTTGATAGGGTCATCGATCTGATTCCTAAGCCGCCGAAAGAATCGAAACCGCATCCGAAGGGCATAGACGTGGAGATGTTAAAGAGCATAATCGCATCCACAAAGAAGAAGACTCTGAAATCTTTCATGATGAGTACATTCCAGCGGGTGGGTGACAAGAAGGCAGAAGAGTTCTTAGAATACGGAAGATTCGATCAAGATAGACACCCAGATTCACTTCGACAAGAAGAACTAGTAAGGATGATGAACGCAATGGAGTCCTTTGATGGATTTCTGCCACCGTCTGCATCTTCCCTCTCACCAGCGGGAACTGAAGTCCTGATGGCAGGAACACAGAGATTGAATCCAGAATTTGTTGTGTTCAAACAGAGACCTCCAAATGTTTACGAAGGGCATCCATTCATCATTGAAACAGGTGTTGCTTATGGAGGGGACCTTGGAGCGGGAATAAACATGATTAGATTTGCTAACCGTATTCCCCTTCTTTATGACGAGAGGTCAGATATTGCTTACAGAGTAGTTCGAGCCCTCAATCTCAAGAACTATGGACTTCGTCCTGAGGATCCTATCACATTCGTTATGCATATTTGTTCGACAAAAATACCGTATAAGACAGTGGGAAAAGAGTACATTGGAGATATTGATGCTGTTAGAAAAGAGATTGAGTTAGGGTTCAAAGACTGTCTTAGAGAACTTGGTGAGAAATTACGCAAACATCATAGAGTACAAAGAGAGCATAGAAGAGAAAATCGTCTGTTTTCATATTATCGTTTCATTGCAGATACTCTAGGAAAGACAACTGGAAAAGAAGTAACGCTTGAAGTATTATTTAGTGGACAGGGAGGGCATGAAAAATGAACCAAAGACAAGAAGATTCGAACCTTGTACTCGATACCATAGACACTGTTCTTGAAACATTAGCAGAAACGATAGAGGATGGAGCATTTCCCGAAATAGGATACTTTGGTTCATCGAAAAAGAACGTAAAATATAGTGAAGAAGATGGGTATATACCAGTTGATGAATCACCGTCATTCCTCGATGGGAGGAAGGTAGAGAGTGCTAAGACAATTGCAGGGCTAGTCTATGGTCTGTCCCGTTTCAAAGAACATCTTGAACAGAATATGTCAATGAGTCTAAGAGATTTCTATTACATGCATAAGGTAAAAGCTGTCCAAGATGTTCTCAAGATATCAGATCAAACTGAGACAAATCGTCTCATAAACCTCTGTGAACGAATCATTCGACAGAGCGGATCTTCTATCCCTCGAGAAGAGTTTGGAGTTGTCAGTTCACCCAAGGGCACATTCTATGGTGATGTTACATTATCTGATCTTTCAGGCAAGACACTGAATTGCACAGAAGCAGGGGAGTATGGTTGGTTCATTTCCAGTAGACCATTTGATGTAAAAATTCACGATTTGAATATTGATGCTGCAATCTTTGTTGAAAAAGAGGCTATGTCTAGGAATCTAATAGAATTGGGGATTCCAGAAGACCTAAGAATCGGAATTGGCTCATTATTTGGTCAACCAGGGAGGAACATGAGAGGATGGATTCGTCAACTAGCAAATAATGACATGCCCATTCTAGTACTCGTGGATATGTCACCATGGTCTTTACGTATCTTTTCGACAATAAAGAGCAATTCAATCGAGTTATCAAATATCAGAGGGCTAGCAACACCTGAATCGAAACTACTTGGTCTATCTACTGATGATTTTTGGGATAAAAATGGGATGTTGAATGAAATTGACCACTCTCTCGAAGTGATGAGTAAATCCGATCTAAAATGTGCACAGCAGAATAGGAGCATTCCATCTATTAGCGAAGACCAGGTGCTGAGCAGGCAAAATGAAATATTGCTCAAAAAGAAACGGAAGGGTGAATTAGAAGCATTCAAAGCATTTGGCCTACCTTTAACTGAATTGAAAGGATTATACATCAAGTACTTGAAAAAGAGGGCAGCTGATAATGATGTGAAACTCATATAAAGCCGATTGCAATAGCAATGCATGAGGAGTGTTTCTATGACTGACAGGGAGAAACTATTGGAATTATTAGACGAGTTCAAGAATACCATTGTCATTCTAATGGATGAAAAAGATAAACTAGAAGACGAAGGTGAAGAACTCAGAACAGGAAGGAGAGAAGCAGAAGAGAAGGTCTGGGCTGCTGAAGAAAAGGTCAAAGAGTTGACAAAAGAGTTGGAGAAAACTAGTGAAGCCAAGACCAAAGCAGAAGAAAAAGCAAATTCGCTAAAGGAAGAACTCGATACATTGAAATCACAAGTTCAAGAAGTCGAATCATCCAAGACTGGTGAGATTGAAGAACTTCGGAAGGAACGAGATAGTCTGAAGAAAGAGATGGATGAGATTAACGAGCAACTATCTAGAGTATCTGAACTCTATAGAGAAGCTTCAGCTGAAAAAGAAGCTCTACAAGAGAAAGTTGATTTGAGTGACCTTTTAGCAATATACATCACATTGATTGAAACTGCATTCTATGGGAAACCACATGCAAGAATTCTCTACACTTTACATGATGTCAAGACAGCAATTACGCGAAAGAATATTGCAGCTAGTAGCGGTATTCAACCAGCAGTAGTGCGAAAAGCAGTTTACGACCTTGTCAATGCAGACCTTGTAAAAGTTGATGAGGAGAGCGATGAGGTAAAACTAATCAAGGATATCCTTAGAAGGGGTTAATTGACGAGAACAAACCGAGAGAGAGAATAGTGTCTAAATCAGTAAAAGTAGGAAATGCAATAGAAAATCATGTTAAGAGATATACCCTCAGAGATAAACTCAAGTCAATCCTGATTCTTCTTGGATCAGATGCCCAGCAAGTAATTGATTGGTCCTATGAAGAAGCAAAAAGACGCATTGCTGAAGATACAAAGCTCAGAACCTCAAACTTAGGTGCCATTGCGTTCGACCTTATGGCTTATGAGGCAGCCGTGAGATTAGTCATGAACAATAACGCACGAGGAAGGTTAACTACTAAGAGCGAAGTCAGAGTGAAGACTGGGCAGAAGGTGGAGATGCCGGTTCTCTATAGAGACGCAGGTCTAAGACATCCACAGGAAGCTAGAAACCTCAGGCACAATATCTTCCATGAATCCTTTCTTGCTTTGATTATGCATCTCTTCCCTGATGTGACCACTTCAGTTCCATCAACTGGGGAGGGTTTGACACCAGATCTGATGGTAGAACATAAGGACCCAGATTGGACAATATCTGTCGAGTACAAAGGATATAGATCACTCACATTGCTGAGTGAATCCGAGTTGTTGAAAGCTATGCGATATCAAGCAGCCTACGGGACAGCTTGGCTTGTCACGACAACCACGAAAAGCTCAGCAGAACTTTATGGAAAAACTCTCAATTCACAAGAGTTGATTGAAAAAGGCCTTACAAGACTGAAAGCGATGTACAAGAGAAAGGCCTATACTAGTGAACAAAAAGAGAATAGAGGCATAGCAAGAAAAGGTATCACACATCTTGAGAAACAAAATGACCTAGAATTGAAATGCAAAATGTACTCTGCCAATGAATTGCTGGAGTCTATGCAAAATGGACGTCCCGTGAAAGGGGTTGTCATTACTACTGGGTTTGAATTCGTTGACATGTTGAAAAAGGCTGGACTTCATGATGAAGCAGATAATGTATTGAGAGTAATGAAGCTACCAACTTCATCACTTCATAGTGATAGTGTGACATCAGTTCGGTTAATTGGTTAGAAGTAATAGAAATACCTCTTTGGCTAAGCTTTATTTGTAGCTTTCCTAATGGAGGGGTGGTCAGACACACTAAATCATATAATTCGAGGTATAAAATTTGGAAGGCCTAAATTCTGTGAAACTACAAGAGCATCTATTACACCTCTTGAAAGATCTCTCAAATAAATCACCAATCCTGGGGTCTGCAATTTTTTCAGTGGAAGGCCTCCCACTTGTGAGCCATTTTCATGCAGGAACGGAAGAGGTGTCTGTTGCTGCGATGGTCGCAGGAATTCATGCTGCTGGAGAACAGACTGTCAAAGAACTGAAACAGGGTGATCTTAGATCAATTATAATTCAAGGAGATCTAGGGACAACGCTAGTAATCAATATTTCATCAGATTATCTTCTTACTGTAACAGCTCCAGAGAACGCTGCTCTAGGTTTAATTTTCAGCGATGCAAAACGCACTGCACGGGACGCGCGGAAGATCCTACATCAGAGCGAATGAACAGCAATGCCCATCCAAGAAAAGTATCCATTGGTAAATCATCCATGTTTCGCGAATAATCGTAAAGATTTGTACGCGAGGATTCACTTACCAGTAGCCAAGAGATGTAATGTGAAATGTGTCTTTTGTGACCATAATAGCAGCAATTCGTGTCACACTGCGAAACCCGGTTACGCTGCCAGATTGATGACCCCCACAGAAGCAATAGCCAGAACTCAGAAAGAGCTGAAACGTAACTCTAACTTGAGAATAATCGCAATTTCAGGGCCGGGAGAACCATTATTCAATAAGGAAACATTTGAAGTCCTGGAAGCAGCTCATGGTTTGAGAGAAGACCTTAAGGTATGTTTGAGTACTAATGGCGTTCTATTGGGGGAGCTGGCAGCTCGACTGGAACAACTAGATGTTAATTCGGTTTCAGTGTCAATGAGTGCAATTGACCCGATTGTCGCAACCAGAGTCTACGAATGGGCAATTATTGAAGACAAAATTATACAGGGTGTTGAGATGGGAAAACAAGTTATTTCTAGACAGCTTAAGGGTATAGAGATTGCAACAAGACTGGGAATTCCTGTAAAAATCAATACAGTTCTTATGCCTGGAATAAACACCGATGAAATAGCAACCCTTTCGACGAGAGTTGCAAAAGCAGGTGCAATCCTCCAAAATATCGTGCCACTTGTGACTTGGGCAAATACGTCAAGTTTGGTAGCCCCCACTAGTGAAGAGCTTGCAGTCGCCCGACAGATTGGAGGTGACCACATTCCACAATTTATTCATTGTAAACAATGTAGAAGTGATGTAGTGGGCATACCCGGAGAGGATAGGATTCTCTAATGAGTTGAAGCAGATGAAAGACATCCAACTTCGACTAGTTTGTTAATCAAAAACCATAGTGCATCCCTATCATACGGTATAGAATTCAAGATTTCTTTGATACTGGCTTTTCCATCAAATTGACTCAATAATTCACCTAATGCTTTGCCATATTGAGATTCCAATCGCTCCAGGATAATTTCTGGACATTTCGATTTTACTAATACATCATTTTCAGTGAGGCGTCTCTTGAACTCAATCCATTGGTATCGAGATAGAATGGAAATCAGTGCTAAGACGTCCTCGTCAGTCAGTCCCATGAGGTCCATTATTTCTGCAATAGTTCTCTTCCCATTAATGAATAATTCAACCTCTTCTAATTCTCGATCTACTGCACCAACTCGGAATGGTATTCTAACTCCACTCTTTCGTTTTACTGGAATCATATTTAGATCTGCGGATTGAAAGGGAAATTCCTTGATGACAGTAAGTGCAAACTCTCTAAATCGTCGGACATCACCCTCAAAGTGCTTGAGCTTATCTCCGTGCTTTGATTCAACATCATCAAGGATAAGTTTCATTTTCTCACGATAAGGAGTTTCATCTGAAACTGGGTCAACAACCAATAAAACTAAGACATTTTCTCCAACTTCAATAAGAATATCATATGCAGCCTTTCGTATTGTACGGATAGGGGTCTTAGCAAAAATAATTACTGCAGTGACAAAACCTGCAATAAGGTCAGGATCAACAGTTAACTCAGCATAAGGAATATTGATAACAGATTCGCCGCCCTCCATTCGGATAAGAGAGATATAACGTACTTTAGAAACATCTAATGTCATTGCATCTCATCCTCCCTCAAACCATCACAGATTCCCAAGACTCCACTATCAATGAGATTCTTTGCAACAAGTTTTACAGCTTCCATATTATATGGAAGAGCCTCACAAATCTCCGCGAGAGTCTTCGTTCCATCACACTTGTCTACAATACTTGTCAATTGCTCACCATAGACCCCGATTAAGAACTTAGGGGGGTCCATAATTTTCTTGAGTACTGATGAATCTTCTAGTTTCTTGGTCAATGTGATCCATTTGTATTTATCAAGCATTGAAAGAATTGCTAGAATCTCAGAGTCTTCATACTCGGATTGAGCTAGTATTTCTTCAATCGTTCGTTTTCCATTGATGAATCCAATAACAGTCTGGATTTTCTCATCAGTTTCACCAACACTCCATGGAATAGATACCTGATGGTCAGGAGTCGCTTCAGTTTTAGTCACCATCCTAGGTATCATCTCAAGACTGAATGTCCGATATGGAAAGATCTGTAATATATTTAGAGCATACTCACGGAATGGACGGATATCTCCTTTCCAAGCAAGGAGCTGACTCTCATATAATCGTTCAAAATGCTCAATAAGTGAAATCAATGCAGACCGATAAGGTTCGTCATCTTCAACCCTATCGATAATGAGTAATCCAACAACGTGTTCGCCCTCTTCGATAACGACTACGTATCCTTCCTTTGTAAAGGTCTTTAATTGTCGATTCTCAAATATGATGACAGCAAGAACAAATGATGCAACCAAGTCAGGATCGACAGACATCTCACGATAAGGGATGCCTATTATTGGCTCACCACCCTCTTTTCGCACGAGAGAGAGGTATCTGACCAATGCATGCTCTTTTTCCTTCTCTGTCATTAACGTAATGTCAACAACGACTCCCTAAATAAGTTATCAGAAGAAATCCATGAGCCCGGTTTGTGATACTAGGGTAATATCTGAATCCTGATTGAGGGAATACCCAATGATTTGTCTAAGATCTATAACAGTAAGTGATGATTCAATCGAGGTCACCATCAATGAACCTTTCATTCCAACAATCTTTCCTACGATTGCGCGTCCATCAATTGGTTCTGAACGCTTTCTCCAAGGAGTTGGTTGCGTTTCAAGTCTAGATAACGAGTAAAATTTTGAGAGATCTTGTAGATGAATATCTTCATCGAGTTCAAGATGTCTTGCATGGTCAATGAATTCTTGCACGATTTCTTCAGCTTCTGATAGATCCAGAGCATCTAATAGTGCTCGGGTTTTTCTCTCAGACCTGACCTGTTTTGTAACCCCTTGTTGTCGACCAATTCGGTCTTCTACTCGACGTGCAATGCGTCCGCCTTTTATTTCGCGCAAGACCCCAGCATAATCAGCTCCCTGCTCGACCCATCGGATTAAAGCCCTCCCTTTTGATGAAACTCCAACTTTCAATGTCTTGTCATTGAACACGACAGCGTAAACAACATAATCTGTGGATTCACACTGCAATTTTCTTGCTTCAACTGCATCGCATCTCCTTCCATCACATCGGATACACGGATCTACAATATCAACTGCAGAACATGGACCACACTTCTGTCCACTATAAAAAACAAGCGAATTTTCAGGGCATGGTACAATTCTACCGGATTCATTGACACTTCCTATACATCGTTTTGGTCCTCTGAGTAGCCATGAGACCTCTTTTCCTTTAGGTAAAGGTAGAAAACCAGGATTTGGATCACCCTCTCTCCAAATCTGTATTCCAGAATCAAAGTGAGTGTTGTTAATATAGTTCCAAATCACATCAACAATCTGCATTTTATTTGAACCTCAGAAAATTCTTTGTTGACTATTTCCTCGTACCATCCATTTGACTCCAGATATATTCAAATCAGTATTGCATTTAGGACATCGACCTTCTTCATTTAGATTATTGCTTTTAAGGTAAACAGAAAATCGTTCAATAGCTTTGAAACCGCATTTTGGACAAAATGTATTTTCATAATCATGTCCAGCGATATTTCCAGAATAGATGAACTCCAGACCAGCTTCTTTAGCGATTGAGATATGTTTCTCCAACATTTCTACTGGCGTACGAGGAATATTCGTCAATTTATATGTGGGAGCAAATGCAATTATGTGAAAAGGTGTTCGAGACCCAAGATTCTCTACAGTCCACTCTGCAAGTTTCTTTGTATCATCACCAAAATCACCAACTTCGGGAATAATCAAGTTCGTTATCTCGATGAAAATACCCTTTTCCTTCATCAATTTCATTGCGGTAAAAATAGGGTCGACTTTCGGCACTGACATTAACTGATTGTAAAAACTCTTGTTGCCGCTTCCTTTGAAATTTACAGATGCTGCATCAAGATAGGGTGTAATGTAATCGATTGCTTCGGGAGTCAGATAACCATTTGTCACAAAGGTGTTGAACATTCCTCTTTCATGTGCGATCTTAGCCGTATCATGAGCAAATTCCATAAAGATTGTAGGTTCTGTGTACGTGTAAGTGATTCCGCTGCAATTGTATCGTTCAGCTAAGCGGACAATATCCTCAGAAGAGAGCTGTTCTCCTACCGGTTTTTCTCTGTGAGCTGAATGATAGTTCAAACAGAATTGACATCTAAAATTACATGATGAGGTGCTTATTGAAAATGCTTGACTCCCAGGTGCAAAATGAAAGAGCGGTTTTTTCTCAATAGGGTCTGCAGCCATCCCATCGATTAGACCGTAAACAATTGTGTAGAGTTTTCCATCTCTAGCAATTCGAACACGACAGAATCCAGTTTCGCCATCGTGAATGATACATCGTCTTGCACAAAGGTCACAGCGGATGCCTGATTTCAGATTCGAGTATAATACGGCTTCTCTCATTTCATACTTATATCTTATTTGAAACTTATCGGTCTTGTGGTCTTTCATGAGATTTGAGAAGGTTGATGTCTATGAACATTATTAAAAGCGAACAATGCAATGTAAGAAAAGGTCCAGTCTATGCCGACCCCTAAAGAGTTTGAGAGACTAGGAGGACTATTTGATACAGCCTCTAATCAAAGCAAACCATTTCTTAGAAGATGTTCAAAAACAAAATTCTTAGCTGTTAGTGATTACTATCGTGCATCGGACCAATATATAGAATTAGCAAAAGAAATATTGAGTGCGAAAAGTCTTGGAATAAGACCTCAAGAGGCTTGCCAAGACTGTCTTTCGTATATTAGGAATGCATTGGAATCAGGACAGTTGGATACATGCTTTTTGGATGCACTAGAAGACCTACGATCTAGATACCTCGAAGAGATTTTGAAACCCGCATTCAAGGAGTACATCAAAGATAACACAGAGAGAAAATCGGATCTTGACACAATTTACTTGAATGCTCTCAAGATAGATGGTCTCATTGAAACCATTCACTTTATGAACAAAGTGCAGCCAGAAGATTGAATCCATCACTTTTTGGACTCTAGTTTATCACGATGAACTAATGTGCTACCATCAACAACCCAAGCTATGCCAAGCGCTTGGAATTCTTCAGCCCATTTCATTACAATTGCAGGAGCAACACCAAGCGATCTGGCGATTTCCCTAATCGACATTTCACCATGTTCTTCTACCATCAAGAATGCCTTTGTCTTCTCTGTGCTATCCATAAGGGACATGTATCCCTCTATAGTTTCTTCAGTATGCTGCAGCTTTGTTTTAGTTTCATCGAAGTCTTTAGATAGACGTTCATTTGATGCAGAAATTCTTTCAAATTCAGTCTTAATCCGTTCAAGCTCCCTAGCCTTATCACCAGATTCGTATGAACGGACTCGTGCACGTAACTCTTCCATTTCAGATAGACGAACTCCTGTCGAACCCATTTCATCCTCAAGTTGTCGCATCTTGGTCTGAAGCTCGCCAATTTCAACCTCTTTCTGAGAGATTATGCCATGATACTCGGACACTTTATGGTCAGATGTTTGAAGTCTATCTTCTAGTTCCTCAATCTTTTTCCCTTGCACTTCTTTCATTGCTTCGAGAGATTTGACCGTCTGACGAAGTTCAGCAAGAAGTGTTGGATCAACTTTGGGTGCAGATTGCGTACTCATTAGAGTATCTTCTAAATCGTCATTACGGACCTTCAACTCTGCTATGTTCTTGCGTAATTCAGCATTCTCAGAGTCTCTATTCTCAAGCTTTTGTCTTTCGAGACCAAGTTCATGCTTTAATTGATCGATTTCGTGACTATACTTCTTGAGTTGTTCCTCAACTTCTTTAGGAATTTCAATCCGTGGTTTCATTCCTAATGTCGTTGAGAGATGCTCAATCTCCGTTGATGCTTTTTGAGTATAATCATCCACACTTCCTTTCAGTGTCGATAATTCATTGAGGGTAATCTTCATGAACTCTTTCATTGACTCAGTAATATCACGCATTTTTTCTAGAATCGGGGTAGACATACCGGATGTGAGAGAGTCCTCGACAACTTTGAACTCTTCATCAACAATTGGTTTGACTTCATCATCAATAAAAACTGTCTGAAGATTGGTCTTTGCCTTTCGTTTGCTTTTAGTAATGATATCGCCTCTCATACTCACAAGGTTCCCCTTTAGACCAACAAGAAATGATAACACAACAGGTACAAGGTCTCGTTCAATACGGTCGATAGTACCATCAACAGTCAAGATATTCCTCTCAAGCAGAGAGAGGCTATCACGAAGTCGTTCAATACTTGTGTCTAATTCCATTCGGTGGCGAACTTGTTCACTAGATTCTACACGCATGACATCACTTGACATACGTCCAGACTCTATAAGCTCATGCCGCATCTCATCATCAACGCCAAGTTCAGTAAGGAGACCATCCACAACTTTCTTGGCATCCACTCTATCAGTCGGTTCTTTATCAGGATCCTTCGACATGCGAAAACCTCGCGTGAATTAGCATTGAAAGGCAAATGGATTGAAGGAGTAGGGAATACATAAATCTATTCGCGGAATGTACCAATCAATTCTAACATGTCTAAGAAGGTGTAGAGATGCGATTGAAGATAGAGATGCAAGCAAATATTCACAATCTAGGCAACTCTAAACTTCGGCGTGGTATAATGACATGGCATCTCTTCACAGATATGGATAATCAGTTTGTTGAGATGATAGATGTCTTTCCACCAGCACGAGTCACCGAACGTGCTGAAAAGAATATGATTGCGATGATAAAGATTCCCGAGTTGAATCCAGGAGAGAGCTTCTCTCCAACAGTAATTCTTCGTATTGACACCACAACGAGAGATTGGTTGATGGAACCCCAAGAAACTCCTGACCAGATGATGGCTCGTAACCGAGGTATGTATTGTACAATGCAGAAATACTGGGAAACTCAGGATGATCTAATCCAAGAGATATCGCAAAAGTCTGCAGAGAGAACTGGAGATGATGAGTCCTATGCCAGACTTGTTTTCAGCATTGTCAGAGATAGTGTGAAACTTAAGACACATCTAGATGAAAGAAGAGGAGCAGCACGAGCCATTCGCGAAAAAGAAGGAGATTGCGATGAACATGCAGATTTACTAATCGCGTTACTTCGTGCAGCAAAGATACCAGCTCGTAGAATCGTAGGCCACTTCTATAGAAGAGAACTAGAACCAGAAGCACATGCATGGTGTGAAGTATACCTTGAACAGAAAGGATGGATCCCTGTAGATCCAGCTCTGGGTAATTTTGGTACAATGAGTGAGAACTATTTTTCTAGAATAAGAGAGGGCTTAATCTCTGAGAGACCTACTCTAAAACTAAAATGGAGTGGTATTGCATCAGAACCGCCATCTGTTGAAGAAGAGGTAAAAATGTCGATTATAGAGAATGAGCGCTCTTGATTTCTTCGAGGTAACCAGTTTCGCAGAGTTGGACAAACAGCTCTGCACCAAAATGCCAACTTGAATGTGTATCAAAGATACAGCACATAATTTTTGGGAGGAGTGGAGCTTCAAAAGCAGACCGCAATGTATTAGCTAGATGATGTGCCATCATCTCACCGTATGCAGATACTTGTGGAAGAGAATCAATGAATCTTCGTTGAGTTGTCTCCAACGATCCTGGTTTGTAATCACAGACTTGTATATGTCCGTCAACATAACGTACCAAATCGACATGCCCAGTAACCTTGTAACGCTCAGACCAGACTGGTACTTCAATTGCGATGGTCTGCAAGTCGTGATACAGAAAGTCTTTGAGAATTCCGTGATCAGCAGAGTAACTATGATCGTTTCTTGTGCGATGATAATCCCTGATTTTCTCTACTAGGTCATCATCAACTTTTTTGATGATGCTACCAGATCTCATAAGTTGCTTCCGAAATCCAACTTTTTTTGCATTAGACATTGTTATTAGACGAAGCCTAGAGGCTCGAGTAAAGAAAGGATCTGAAAAGAGGTTCTCAGGTATCTTACCAGAATGAATTGTTGAGAGGTGTGCCCATAGCGAGGCTAGGTCTCCAGTTTCGTTTCCTAATTCTTGATGGTTAAATCTGTTCCATTGGAATGCATATGCAACTCGACCATGTTGATAATCGCGTCGTACAATATCATCCGAAGTATTAGCCATATCCTTCTCTTGATAATCAGAGGCTTGTTCTTTTTAATTCACCGACATTTTAGTGCAAGATAAAGAGAAGAGATGTTAACTCTTGGAGTTTGTAATGTAGGTTCATGTTTAGTCCGAACGTTTTTATTAGTCGGGTTATCTCAAAACATGGTGAAAGATTGTGACCTATGCATTCATTGTCTTCTATCGTTTTCAAATGATGACTCCTGAAGAAGCAGGAAAAGCAAAGGAATTCTGGAGCGAGTTCTCAAAGGGAAGTTGGCCGGACCACCTCGTAATAATTGGAGACTACAAGTATGCATGGGGTTCGGATTGGAGTGGATTCTTATTAGTAGAAACAGAGAACCCACAGAGCTTCTTCGAATTCTGGCCAATTTTTCGAGATAAAACACGATGGTACATAGAGAACACACGAACAATCATAGCCATTAAGAGAGAGAGTAAGGACTGGATGTAACTCAGATAATAAGTGAGAGCGGGGAGCTGTTGATACTCCCCTTCTTCTTATTCTATTCCGAAACCTCTGCAAGTGTTTTGATTATCCAGCGCAAGTCCTTCTCCAAAATCCCATCTGATGTTTTAAATATCAGTACGGATGAGTTGTCAAAATTAATTGATGTCTTGTAGGGAGTATTACTGGGATAGATGAAAATTCCAGTAAACCTAGAAATAGTGCCATCGTACATCCGACTATAATGGCCAACCTCAGCTTTATGCTGAAGTTTATCTCCACGGAATTCAGCCTTTTTCAGATCCTTCTTGACAATATCAGTATACACGATATGATCAACGCTGATGTCCAACGGTTTTGGTGGGGCTTGCGTCGGCTTGGTCAGCATATCATAAATTTCTCGTCGCGTTTCCTTTTCAAAAACTAATTGGTCTGCACGAACTTCAGTCAGCTCGTATAATACTGATCTGAATCTTGAAGCAAGGCGTGAAGACCCTCGGATCTCCACCAGCTTTTGGTCAAGTCTGATAATTACAGACCCTCTCTCAATCGTCACAAAGGAATTCTTCTCAGGTTCACCCTTTTTATCAAAGGTTGTTGCATAGACATCATAGGCAACATACATATCAGCAGTGATTGTTTTTCCACTTGTGTTAATGTCTATAAAACCTGCTCGTGGTTTCACTTCAGGATTGAATGGAGCCATTCCGTTCATAGCATTAGTAATTTGAGCCGCGGTTAGTTTCTTTGCCTCATCACCATAAAACTTGAGGAGACGTATGGACTGAAAAGGACCAGGCGGCATAAATCTGGTTGGTGCTTTAGATTTAGTTGCGCTCAATGTACCTCATCTCACTTGGTATCAAGGCCAAATACAACTGACCTTAATTTCCTTTGGAGAGTATAACATTTCTTTCATATAAACTCTACATCAAACCCAGAGAATAGCAGAATCTCATGTAGGTAATATCCAGATACATATCAGGGTATGAAATATGCTCAGATTATGTAGATGTACAAAAGAGGACCTTTACATTTGGCGCCAATTAAATAAAATCCACAGTTATAGGCTGATGTCACTTCAATATAAGATAATTAGCAATTTTGGAAACGTTTCTCGATAATAATTGTGATGCTTATTCTCACTTTGATTTCAGAAATGAAATCATAACTCACTCTAATAATCCTATAGAAGATTTGGATTAGAACTATCCAACTATCAAAAGGATGATATGATAGATACAAACCTCATATACCAGCACAGATCATTCCCTAGGAGCTGATAGGTGAGATTGAGAATTCTATTTGTACTTGGCTCAGGTGGGCATACAGCAAGAGGACTAATACTAAGCAATCAAATCAAATCTAGGAAATACTACATCGTGCCTTGGGAATCGGAGGTCACAAAACAGAAAGTAGGAAAGAATTACTACAGCGTGCTTTCCCCACGATTCCGTGCAAAGGACAACAGACTAATGACTGTGCTCAGAACTCTCTTTCTATTCATTCATAGTCTTTTGATTCTAATTCTTGTAAGACCTAAGGTTATCATCAGTACAGGTTCAGGACTTACAATTCCACCTTTTCTAATTGCCAAGTTCTTAAGAATCAAAACCGTCTACATTGAAAGTCCAAGCAGAGTGTACTATCCATCAATTGCAGGCAAGATTCTAATTGGGAAGACTGACCTCTGGCTGAGTAGCTGGCCAGAATTAGCAAATCGATATGAAGGTGTCGAGTACAGGGGGATGGTCTTTTGATATTTGTCACTGTTGGCACTTCTCTACCTCATGATGAGCTGATTGAGAAGATAGATGAATTAGTTCGAGATGGTAGACTCAAAGAATATGTGATAGCTCAAATTGGCGAAGGAAGATACCAACCGAAACATATTGAGAGCTTTAGATTTGCACCAAGTCTTGATGAGTACTATAGTAAAGCAAACATTGTGATTAGTAACTGTGGTGCTGGCACAATAATGGAAAATGTGACAAAAGGAAGGAAACTCATTGTCATTCAGAACCCTGATATCACGGGAGGGCATGAGTGGGAAATTGTCACAAAAATGGAGAGAGGAAAGCATCTTATTTGGTGCAAATCTCTTGAGGAACTTCAAGACAGTATTGAGAGAGCTCGTGATATGAGCTATGAGCAATTTGCACCAGAACAACTTAGACTCAATGAAGTTATCTTCGAACTTCTGCAATCTAAGAAAAACTCGAGTAAAAAAAGAAAATTGTCAATTTGAAAAAAATATATTGATTTATGTCAAAACGTTGCTTTCTTATAGAGGCTAGTAACCAAGAAGCTACTGAGGGTCAAATAATGACTGTCGTCCAATCTTCAGCCAGCCATCCTCTCTATGGTGATATTGTGACCATAGTCGGGAAGAATCGAGTGAATGACAATCCTGTTATCATCTCAGCCTATAGTAAAGATTCTTGCCATCTAGAAGCGGAGAGACCTGGAATTGTAGTAATGCCCAATAGTGTGGAAGAAGTTCAAAAGATTGTCCGCTTGTGTTCAAGCACAAAGACACCAATAATGCCTGCAGGGGGAAGAAATGGTATCTGCGGAGCATGTTTGCCAAGAGTAACAAATGCAGTGATGCTTGACATGATCAATATGAACGGTATTGTAAATTTAGATGAAGATGTCATGACCATCACAGTTGAAGCAGGAATGAGATGGGCTGAACTAATTCACAGATTGGATGACAAGGGATACAAACTTGGTTTTCGAGGGCCATACGGTGGAAATGCTGCGACCGTTGCTGGTTCAGTGAGTATCAATAGTATGGGATATGCAGCATCCAGATTTGGACCTGCTCCGGAGGGTGTAGTATCACTTGAAGTTGTTTTACCAAATGGTGAGATTGTCCGTACAGGCTCGGGCTGGAATCCTGAAGCTCAGATATTCACACGATACTCTAGTTTTGCAGATTTGACAGGAATATTTCTTGGAGACCATGGAACACTCGGTGTAAAAACAAAGGTCACCTTCAAAATCTACCCAAAGGCTGAGTTTTCAACGTATATCGATCTTGGTTACAAAAATCTGAAAGATGCTACTGCTGCATTTCTTGAGATCCAGAAGAGAGGATTGACAGAGGAATTGAACTGCCTCTTAGCTAGAGAATCAGCAGATACCTACTTTCCAGGTCTCTTAGATAGTCATCCAGAGATTAATGCAACAATTCACTGCGTAATCATGGAAACTGATAAACAACTAGCAGAAAGAAAGGTTCAGATAATTCGAGATATTGGTCTAGATTTAAAGGGGAAAGACCTTGGCAACTTTGCTGCTCAGATTCACTGGGCAGAGAAGTTCAATGAAGTTCAACCAATGTATAACAATGGATTTTGGTTGAATACATGTCATCTACGACCAATCAGCCGTATTCCAGAGCTTATGGATAGAATGCGTGCCATCTTTAAGAAGTATAGTTTGGAGAAGAATGGAATAAAATGGATTGCAGATGCCCTTGCAGTAGATAGAGCTTATGCAGCTGCGTGGGTGACAATTTTTGCACCTACGAAAGATAAAATGGAATTAGCAGAGAAGGCTTGGAATGAGATGCTAGATGCAGCAATGGAAACTGGAGGTTGTCCATATTGGAGTGGTCTCCTCTGGGAAAAGCGAGCATTAGAGAAAGTCAATGATACCTTCATCCAGCTTTATCGGACAATTAAGAAATCCATAGATCCAGA
>SDOA01000037.1 GCA_004524595.1 Candidatus Thorarchaeota archaeon
ATGTCAGCTATTGTCGGTGTAACAATATCAGCAAAGACTGCCAGAGTCATCACGACAATTAATAGGTTCAATAACAGGAACACAAAGAAGCCGATTATTGTCATTCCAGATTTCTTTAGTTGCCATGCCAATTCTGCCCCAATTAACACGATTGTACCACCTACCAGCCACATAAGAATAAATGGTGTCAAAACTGCATAAGTGGGCAGCAATGTGAAGTAGGGAACGGAAAGGAAAAGTAGCACAGAGAGCAAAATTACAAGTGAGCCATATATAGCGCCAAGTACTTTCGCGATTTCAACAGGATTTGTACTTTCCTTCTGTGACATCAAATCTCCTCAATACTATAATACATTTAAAATCATATAACATATTCGAAATGCATCTAAGTATTCTAAAACAAATTTTCTCGAAAAACAATATTAGCATAGTAGATTTATTGAAACCCTTGTCTCTTTAGTTCAACCCTCTGTTCCTCGCTCAAAGTATCATATCCTTCAAGCAAGTTCAAATCCATTCCTTGAAGAATGCGTATCATACAATTCAGATGATGCCAGCGATAGCTCACGTGACCTTCAAAGAGAGAAGGTTCCCCCAATCTAAGTTCTCCCTTTGCAATTAGTGTATCACAAGTGCGACATGAAGCCCTTCCAGATTTGGCTGCTTCAATCTTCCATTTTTCGTCAGACGCATCAACCGCATCCTCTCTGAAATCATCCAAGTCATACAGGAAATCATCAACATTGCCATTTACCAACTCAGGAGTTAGTCGAACTAAGAATGAGTCATACTCAGAAGGAGCATATTCGAGATCCACTGAACCATTGGCATAGGATTTCTTGATCTTTGTATTAGGCGGGTACATCTTCTTGGTATGCATGTAGTCGAGCATCTGCTTTGCTAGAATTTTACTCACCTCTCTCTTATCCATCACTCTAACACCATCTTCATATGCAACTCCATAGGTAGTAGCAATGATCTGCTGACCAGTATCCAAGGTCTCTCTCTGTTTGGTGTAGAGGACAGAACCAACCCGTACCGATTTCTTGATGCGAGGAGTCCTGAACGTATCAGGATTGACCCAGTATCCCCAATCGGATGCATATTCTATCCATTCAGCCATATCAAGGCCCTCGATGTATGATATGTTTATTCCTATAAGAAATACACCAAAATAAGGTAGAAGGTTAATAATATTACTTCTTCACTAGACTCTATTGAGAAAGAACAATCATAAAAAAAACCTGAAGACTAACGAAGTTTATTCGTCTTGATTGCTTTGACTTTCTCTTCAACATCACTACGTTCTTTGTTCAGAGTGTTCGTTTCTAATATTAGTTTTAGGAGTGTTGAAGCATACTGTGATTCCTCAACATATCCTTTTCGAAGATCATCTTCAAGCTGTACTCGTTTTGTTCTGAGTTCATCAAGAGCCTTGCCCAAAGAACGATAGCGTATCTCCATGAAAGTAAGAGATGTCGTAGTATTGAGTGTGCCATCTAGTTTGTCACATATAGAACTACTTGATGTCATAATGGGACTTCGTTCCTTACTCAACTTTTTAGACCCCTATATCTAGGTACTACTGGCTCACTAATGAGTATTTTATAATATAAAATAATCGGTAATGATATCTAATGATATTTTTTATGCCTTTGATACATAAATAGCACATAATAATTGTCGTCGTAACCTTCTAATGCAAGTTTGAACACCCAAGGATAGCATTGATTCTTCTAAGGGCATAAAGTGGAAAACGGAGTACTGGTAGATTTGAGGAATTCCTCACAGATGCAATCAAGAATTAAATCAATAGTGAAGGTCTTGATTGGTATTCCCCGTAGAATTACTGAACCTTCTGAAAAGATCAAGGATGAGGTCACTCGAAGGAAGGCTAGATTTCTATCCCTCTCATTGTTTGTATCAACAGGAGTCTTCCCAATTCTACAAATAACAAGTGAGGTCACAAATGAAATTCCTATTTATTCAGGATTATCATTTTTCCTGGCGGGATTATATCTTCTAAGTCGAAGAGAGCATATACGATTAACTTCAGTCATTACAATAACCATAGCTGCAGTGCTCCCCTTTGCAATTATGTTACTCCACCCTGTATGGACACTGGCTCAGCTTGGTTTTCAATTGTTGCCATGGCCAATTCTTGCAGCTCTGCTCGGTAGTCAACTTCTAACAACACGAGAAGAGGCTATTCTGGTTGTAAGTATGACAATGGGACTTACACTGTTTGTTTACATTCATCCAGGTATTAGTTTTATCGAAGCTATGAAATTGATTGGAGTTGCCTCTGTGGTGCAAATACTACTATGGTTCACATGCTGGACAGGAGAGTATTATTCAACAAAACTTGAGCAGGCTAACGCTAGTCTTGCCACAAGACGCAAAGAACTTGAGATTTATACAAGTCTGTTACACCACGATCTTAGTAATGATATTCAAATGGTACTTGGGGGATTAGAACTTGCGCAAATGACTACTGATGATGTAAATAGACATGCGTCTTTCTTAGAATCTACATTGGCAGCAGCTGAGAGAATGAGAAGTCTAATTCATGTCTTCTCACTTTCTGAAGATGATCTCGACGATGATTTTCTCACCATATTGAAAACAATCTGTGATCGAGCCCAAATCGCATTCAAGGGACTACACGTTGAAATAAAGGCAAGTAAGGATGTCAAGAGCAATCCTCTGTTCTATGGACGACTAACTGCATTGGCATTTGAGAACCTTCTCAGAAATACTGCACAACATGCAGGAGAAAATCCGAATGTAACCATTGATCTTCACGTAGATGAAAAATCTCTCATTGTTTACTTTGATGATGATGGACCAGGCATTTCTCCTCAGATACGAAATCAATTATTTGGACGGGGGGTATCTACAGGATCAAAGGGACGTGGTTATGGATTATACCTGACTAGGATGATAATAGAATCTGAAGGCGGGTCAATCTGTTTAGATCCCGATAAAGAACAAGGATGTCACTTCTTAATCAAGCTGCCAAAACGAACCTGACATAAAATCTTAGAAAATTGAAGATATAGACCAGTGACTCAAGAGATAAATGCAATGGCGTATACGGCAATTCTCGGAGATTAGTGTGACAGAACTTCAAACTAGGATTTCAGAAGTCACCATCTTTAGAGATGGGGCACGAATAATACGAACAGGGAAGAAACAACTTCCAAAGGGCCCTCATAAAGTAACTTTTCATGGTATAACTGATTATGCTCATTCAGATAGCTTCAGAGTGAAAGGACGAGGTCCAGCGAAGTTGTCCAGTATTAACGTTCATAGCATATCAGAAGTCTTTGAACCATCAGATGATGTAAAACCCCTACACAATCAATTAAAGGAGTTAAAGAAGAAACAAGAAGAGGTTCAAGATAGTATCGATTTTCACAACACTCGTATAGCAAATCTACAAAGTATGGTCTCTGAATTTTCTAACTACTTTGGTCAAATTTATGCAGCAAATGAGGGGGAGATCAAACAACTCACAGATATGGATAAGAATTCATCAAAGATGGCTCTTGAAGCAAGGGATACAATCAGAAAGCTAGAGGATGAGCTTGAGGAGATAAATAAACAGATTGAGGCTCTTCGAGCTAATATTAGCAGAATCAGCTCAGAACGAAGAACAGAAACAACCTACACAGTCGAAGTATCATTGGATGTTTCAGAAGACTCAAACATTGAGCTAGATGTAACATACCAGACAAACAATGCAAGTTGGACCCCTACATATGACATAGATCTGCATCCTGGAAAAGCGAAATTGCGGAGAATGGCCTTACTCTATAATCGCACAAAGGAAGATTGGACAAAAGTCAAACTCATTGTTTCAACAGCAACTGCTAGACCTGTTGAAGCCATTGAAGCCACCCCATACTATGTTGGCGTGTACGATCCTGCAATGGAGAGAGTTCGAACAGAAAAACGAATGATGGCAAGAGCGAAAGCAGCCCCGGCAATGGCTCCTAAGACAGACATGGCATTAGCACCTCCATCACCACCCCCTGAGATTGAGGAAGAATTTGCCGACGTTAGTGAAACAACATCAGGGATAGCAATCTATGAGATTCAAAAACCTGCTACAATTCCTTCTGACAATGAAAAACACCCAGTCACCTTAACCGAGGAGGATCTTGATTCAGATACAGTTCATTATTGGTATGCTGAAGGCATGGCTGAGGTTGTAGCACAGGATAAAGTAACCAACGGTGATAATGTTATACTTCTTGGAAAGGCCAAAGTTTACGCAGAGGGAGATTATATTGGAGAAACCTCTCTTCCACAAATCTCACCACGAGAACCTTTCAAAATTGGCACGAGAATTGCTTATGATGTGAAAGCAGAAAAGAAGCTAGCACATCGTGAAGTAGAGAAAGCTGGTGTCATGAGGGGTAAGCTTAGACGCTCTTACAGATACCGGCTTGAGATTCAGAACTTTTCAAAGCGAGCCATTGAGATAGACATCTTTGACAGAGTACCCCATAGCCTAAGCACACAAATAGAAGTAAAAGCCGAATGGCAAAAGCTGGGGATAGAGAAACAGAACTTAGGGATTATTGAGTGGCATAAAACACTGCAACGTAATCAAAAAGACACAATTGAATATGAATATGAGGTATCATGGGAAAAAGGAGTCACAGTCAATCCACCACTACCATAGGAGGTCATTGAATGAAAGACATAAAATCAACAATTACAAACGCTACAATCTTTCGGGATGGAGCAAGAATTATCAGAGTTGGAAAGACTGAGTTAGGAGCTGGAGAGCAGATTGTACGAATAGGTGGAATAACTGAATACGCACAGCATGATAGCTTCAGGGTAAAAGGCAGCGGAAAAGCAATTCTTCGTGGAATCGATCTCAAGAAGACTACAAGGACGTATGAGCCAGAAGGTGACATTAAGGAAGAAATAGAGAAGCTAAAGAAACTAGAGAAGGAGAAACGTTCACTCCAGGATCAATTTGAACTTGAACAACAGAGAATAGCACATCTGAACACTATAATGTCCCAATTCAGTTCAGAATTTGGGAAGTGGTTTAGTGCTGGAGAAACAGGTATGGAAAATCTTACGAACATGGATAAGACCAATCAAGATTTGATGATGGATGCAAAAAAGAAACTACGGAATTTGGGACAAGAAATCGAAAGAATTGATGCAGAGATCTCTGCATTGAGAACAAATATCCAGCAGATTCAAGGAGAACGAAGAACAGAGACATTCACAGAGGTCTTCGTCACCCTAGATGTTAAAGAGAGCACAACCATAGAGCTGGAAGTCACCTACCAAATCTCTTCCGCAAATTGGTACCCCACATATGATATTGATATTGGGGAGGGGATTACATCATTGAAACGTATCGCAGTCATTTACAACAACACGTTAGAAGACTGGGAAGACATCAGTCTAGTTGTCTCGACTGCTTCAGCCAGACCTGTAGAAGCGGTTCAACCTCAGCCCTATTATGTCGACACATATAGACCTATTACAAGCTCGTTGGGACATGGAGCTCCAGGAGGAGGAGATTACAAGGCTTATGCTAGTTTAGCAAAAGACGAAGTTGAGGAGTCAATCGATGATCTCTCAGGAATTATGATGAAACCTCAACCAGAAATGATTCAGGAATATGCTACATCTGGAGAAAGTTTGGGTGGAATCACCATCTACGAAGTACCAGGAAAAGTCACTATTGCATCTGAGAGTAATCCTCACCCAATCACACTGACTTCAGATGATTTCGAGTCACGAAGATTACATTACTGGAATGCTTCTGCAATGACTGAAGTCGTTGCTCAGGATGAAATTACCAATGGAGATTCTATTATTCTTCCGGGAAACGTCAAGGTCTATGCAGCTGGAGATTATATCGGTGAAACGCAGGTAGATTCAATTGCACCCAGAGAAAAATTCAGACTTGGGACGAGGGCAGCCTATGATATTAAAGCTGAGAAGAAACTGGTAGAGAAGGATACGGAGAAAGCAGGAATCACCAAAGGTAAACAGAAGCGGGGATATAAATACGAACTTGAACTCAAGAACTTCTCTAAGAAGGATGTTGAGATACGGGTTGTCGATAGAATTCCATACAGCAATTCTGAGAAGATAACAATCGAACTGAGTGAACCAACTATCCCATACAAAAGCTATGAGTTAGGAATCATCACTTGGGAGGCAAAGATAGCTCCAGACAAAGAGCTTAAAATCGAGTATTCCTATGAAGTAGAATGGGAGAAAGACCTGATAATCAGACCATCACTCCCATGAACGATTAGAAAGGAGAGAATGAGTCGCTGTAACTACCAGTGACTCATCTCATCCATTATTGCAACAATTCTATGTTGTGCCCTACGATAATTCTCAAGAGAAATGCTCTCATTGGGTGAGTGTGCTTTTCCAAGATGATCACTGCATCCAACAGATACCATTGGCACATATTCATTGAAGAGATAGAGTGGACCGGAACCTGGATTTGTCGGATGGATAACGAGGTCTCCAAAAACACGTTTATTTGCAGCCTCTACTATCTTGACAAATGGATGGTCAATAGGGGTCTTCGCAGCAGGATAGCCCTCAAAATAGGTAATCTTGATATCTGAATATCCAAGATTATCCAGATGTTTTCTGAGTTTCTTATGGATATCATCAGGATGCATTCCTTCGACTAATCGAAAATCTATCTTGACTGAAGCTTTCGCAGGGAGGACAGTCATCGATCCTATGCCTTGATAGCCTGTAGTAATCCCACAGATATTACAACTTGGGTCACCATAATACGCTTTCTTCAATTCCATGCCACTGAGTCCATTGAGATATGTATCTATTCCAAAGACTTCTTTGAGCTCTTCTTCATGAAGGTTAATCTTCTCAATGACTTCTAATTCACTATCTGTAAGAGGCAGGATATTTTCATAAAATCCCTCAATGAGAATGCGATTTTTTCCATCTCGAAATGAATTGAGAGCCCAAATTAATCGGTAGGCTGCAGAAGGGAGAACACAGGCAAGACTAGAATGCATATTTCGAGAGAGCCTTTCAACTTCAAGTTCAACAAAGAAAATGCCTTTCAAACCTAGCCATGCCTCTTGAATACCATGGATGTCAGCACCACCGAATTCCCAGATACCACCATCAGCAGTAATGAAATCCTTGTTTTTCTCAATATATTCCGGAAGGTGTAGGCTGC
The DNA here is from genome assembly GCA_004524595.1 of Candidatus Thorarchaeota archaeon. The sequence goes on from SDOA01000037.1 coordinate 7,217, forward strand.
CGATTTCCTCTTCTCCTTCGATAACGAATTTGACATTTACAGGGAGATCAGTTCCAGTTTCTTTGAATGCTTTGAGAACTGAGATGCGCGATGTAGCATCTCCTTTGTTATCAGCAACACCTCGCCCCCAGATTCTACCATCTCGAATTTCTGGTTCAAATGGTGGAGATTTCCACAGGTCAAATGGTTCAGCGGGTTGTACATCATAATGATCGTAGAATAATAATGTCCGTTTCGCACCAACATTCAACCATCCAGTGACAACAGGAGCACCAGAGGTCTCATGTATCTCTGTTTCAAGTCCTGCATCAATAAGCATCTTTTCAACGAGATCTGCAGTTTCCCTGATTCCCTCACCTTTAGCAGCGACAGTTGGAATTCGAACAAGTTTCTTTAAAGCTTCAATTGCGTTGTCAAGATTAGCGTCGATGAAATTTGTTACGTCTTCATACATTCTGTACACCGATTTTAGGAAACTCACTACTACATGATATATTCTCTCTTTTTCAAGTGTCAGTAGTCAATGAGCGAATTATTAAAGAGAACAGAGATTTCCTATCCTCAAATGAGCATATGGATGGAGTCTTTATGAAAGAAACAAAGCCAGACAAAATGAATTCTACTGATCTGGAGATGTTTTTAGAAGAGCAAATTAAAAGTGAAGGCATACTAAAAAAAAGACCAATTGAAATACTAGAAAGTTACAAGACAATTAGAAGACCATTCAGAAAAATTACATTACATACTACTGAAATATCTACGGACTATCAAAAGAAAGCATATTCATTCATCGACGAAAATCTTGCAATACTTGTTCAAAACCAAGATCAGAGAATGTTGCTTTGGAGGCCTAACTATGCAAGGCTGGAGTCTGATACTCTTAATGGAATGTTAATTGAAGACGAATCACAATCCGCTCATGAAGATATCCAAAGAATTATTGATGATATATTAGAACTTAGATGGAATATTCAATTGCTTGATGATGAGATGAAACCAAAACTAAAACGTATACAAGCAGATCCATTGTCTGCTATAGCATTTATTCTACCGCGAGCTCCAACAAGTCGTAAGCATGAACAGAAACTACTTGAAAAGACACGGGGATCCAATGCATTTATCCTAGCAACATCACTTGTGACAAATACATCACAGAAAGAAATTATAATTTCAGCAGATGTCGGAAAACGCGTTCTTGTCAGTACAGCGATAGCAAATTATAGGGGGAACGATGATTCTCAGAGAATGTTGGCATTAGAATTCCCAAAACCATGCACATTATATGAAGCAATGAAGAATGGAAGTGCTCTGACAAGATTGTGTACAATTAATTCAGATTGTAGATTAGAAATCGAAAAAGCATAATCTGAATATGCTGCTATTATAGTCAAATCAATTATTAATGTATCAACAGTCTGTCGCGTAGTTCGAAAGTCTTATAGAGGTAGATAGTGCCAACTTAGTTTGGAAAGTAGAAACTCTTCTTTCCCGGAACGGAGGATAGAGAATTGCTATCAAAACGTAAAATTACTTACGCCATCATAGCCATGTTCTTGTTCTTCCCAGCAATTGGTATGCCAACAGCTGCTCAAGAAGAGCCTGATATGCTCTTCGTGATGGCTTATGGTTCAGACATTGGAGAACTTAATCCACTTGTCTGGCGAAGTGAGCGTTCTCACTGGTACTGTATGCTGGTGTATGATTCATTACTTAGCTATGATGACGATATGGAACTTATTCCATGGCTTGCCGAAAGTTATGTCGTGTCAAGCAATGGTCTACAAATCAACTTCACAATACGTGAAGGTGCAAAATGGCATGACGGTGAAAATCTCACAGCAGGAGATGTCGCATTCACCTTTGAGTATATCAGAGATGGTCCAGAGGATTTGAACTGGTGGACAATACTTCAGAACATGACATCAGCAACAGCTTATGGCAATGTTGTGGTATGTAATTTCAACCAGCTGTTTTCATTCGCCCTCCACAATCTTGGAGAAATCTATATTCTTCCAGAACACATTTGGAGTGGAGAAGATCCTGTTGATGCTCGTTGGAATGACCACACAGATGTGGAGGCTCACGTTGGGTCAGGTCCATTCAAGTATGTACAACGCGTCCCTGATGAGTACACAGAGCTAGCAAAATTCGATGATTGGTGGGGTGAAGATAACCCGAATGTCGGGCAGCTACCAAACATCGACACTGTGCGAATCGATGTGGTCATTGGGCAAGATGCAAGAATTCTTGCTATGCGAAATGGTGATGCTGATACAGAACGATACGAGGTCTTTGGTCCTTACGTCGAACAAGTTCTTGGATATCCTGAACTTCAGCTAGTTCAAGGAGTAGCTTCACAATGGGACTATGTATTGGGTTTGAACCTTACAGTTCCAGGTCTCGATGATATTGTTGTCAGAACAGCCATTGGCCTAGCCATCGACCGTGAAGAACTCATTACTGTCGGGCGACTTGGTCATGGTACTGCAACATGGAGTGCTATTCCCGAGGTATTCTATCCAGATCTCTTCTCTGAGGCTGGAGTGTGGGATGAAAATGTCACATTAGCAAATGAAATACTTGATGCTGCTGGTTACAACGATACTGATGATGATGGTATCCGTAACTTCCCAGGTGATGGCGAGAACGTAGAATTTGATCTCTTGACACTCTCATGGGATGATATCTCTGTCGCTACTGGAATCGGAATCGAAACTCAAATGGCAAGGATTGGTATTAAGATCAATAATCTTGCCACAGACGACGGTCCGATGTACGATGCCCTGTACACTGGTGAATATGAAATGTACACCATGGCACATGGGTATGGTCCAATACCTGATCACATCTGGTGGAGATGTCATTCAAGTAACATCTACGAATGGGGCGATAACATCTTCCATTTGGATAATGCTACTGTCGATGCAATTATGGATGCCTACGTTGCTTCTACACCAGCCACAATTGAGGCTAATGCAGCTGCAGCAGCCAAAGCAGTGCTAGACAATAAACCATACGTTCCATTGTACCTCTCTGACGACACCCATATCTTAAGGAAAGAATGGGTCAACTATACAACTCCAGCAGGAGGACCCTTCACAGCATTTAATCCAAGAACAATGGTGTTCATGTACGATGACGGCACAGGAATACTTCCTGGTGGCGGCGTGGACATGACATTGATCCTTGTTGTTGGTGCAATAGCAGTCGTTGTGGTCATCATTATAGTCTATATTGTCAGACGAAAATAGTAGTTTAACAAAAGGGACTTTTTGTCCCTTTTCTCTTTCTTTTTCAGATAAACCACAAATGGGCTATATAATTAATAGAAAAGTTCTGATGGTTTTTTGAATTCTTACTTATTCCGATATTCTTTAAGGGAGATTTTGCAAGTAAATCATTAATTCGCAGAGCAAAAAGGAGACAAGATAGTGTCTACTAGGAAATCTCAGAGTACATGGAGATATATTGGACAGAGAGGTGCACAGAGCATACTCATCTTCTTTATTATAATTACTCTTAACTTTATTATTTTCAGAGTAATGCCAGGAGACCCTAGACAAGCCCTTCTCGGTGAAGGATTATCACCAGAATTAAGGATTGCAGTAGAAAGAAGATTTGGATTAGACAAACCATTGCTTGAACAATTTTGGCTCTATCTTGTGAATCTCTTTCAAGGAGATTTAGGATATTCGTTCTCACATTTCGGAGAACCAGTCTTTGTAACGATCTTTGCTTTTAGATTTGCAAATACTTTCATTTTAATGGGGGCTTCTTTAATTATATCCATTACAATTGGCATATTAGTTGGAGTAATCGCAGCTGCCCGAAGAGATACAATTGTTGATACAGGTTCTACTGTTACGTTCTTGGTTGCCTATGCCCTCCCAGTATTTTGGGTTGGTATTTTGATACTTTACTACATGGGATTTCTATGGCAACTTATACCAATTGCAGGAACCATTACTCGTGGATATACCCACCTCAATGTGATTGACTATATGTTTGACTACCTTCATCATATGATTGGACCTCTCATCGTGTTGACTCTTTCATTTATCGGAGGGTTCTATCTAATAATGAGAGATTCTGTACTTGATGTCTTTACTCAAGATTATATCCTCGCCGCCAGAGCTAAAGGATTGAAAGAACGAACAATTCTCTACGGACACGCTATGAGGAATGCAATGCTTCCCATGGTCAGCGTAATTGCTGTAAATATGCCGTATTTAATCAGTGGAGCTATGATGACTGAATATGTATTTAGCTGGAGTGGGTTGGGTCTCCTAACATATAATTCTGTTCTGTCAGTTGATTATCCAGTATTGCAAGGTATCTTTCTATTTCTAGCAGGGATTACGATCATTTCTAATTTCGTAGCGGATATATTGTATCTATACTTAGATCCAAGAATTAGATATTGAGGAGGCAAGAAATTACAATGAATGAAACAGTTATTGAAACCAGTGACACTGTCAAAATGCTTCCAAAAAGGAAACCAATTCATGTGCAAATCGTTTCTATTGGTGCATTTCTATTGATAACCTTAGTATTGTTAGTCATGATAGATCTTTTTATCGGGGTTCTTGTTGGAAATCTATCTTCAAGCCATGCAATGTTGAACACTACTCAAGCCCTGATTTTTATCAATATAGTGAGAGCTACAGGAATAGTCTGTCTGGTAGGTTCAATCTGGTTTGGTCTCCTAGGTAAGAAACTCTATTTACACACATCTGGAAGGGTTTTACAGAAGATCCTTGTTCTGATGATTTGCTCACTCGTCTATTTTGCACTAGGAATTGGAATAGGTTTACTAATAACATTCGGGATTTATTTCTGGAATCCCAAACAACTGGTCAATTTGAATAAGAGGCAATGGATGATCTATAGATATGGAATCATTGGAACAATTCTAGGTGTAATGTTCATTGAGCTATTCTTCACAAATGCCAATATTGGATTTACAATACTACGTCCGTTTTTCTCAGTTTCTCTTACAACGGTCTTATCTCCAATTGGTATAGCTGGATTTGCGTTAGTTCCAGCCTGGTTTGTCATTCCACTATATCTCTACCTCCCCAAAGTAATCAGGGATATCTGGAACCAGAGACCAGGTATCGAATCATTTTGGAAAGAGTTCCTGTACCATCCATTGGGTATGATAGGACTCATTATCATTAGTACAATTATACTCATCGCAATTTTTGCTCCAGTTCTTGCCCCTTATTATTGGAGAAATCCAACAACCGCTCCAATTAATTTGGAAGAGTTACTCCGACCTCCAAGTTCAGAACATATACTCGGAACCAATCATAGAGGTGAGGATATCTACAGCCGATTGTTGTATGGATCACAGATTAGCCTCATTGTTGGATTTGCAGCAAGTGTAGTTGCTGTTTTCCTTGGAACTGCTGTTGGTTTAATCTCAGGGTATTATGGTGGAATCATAGACACTCTACTCATGAGGTTGACTGATGTATTCCTATGTCTACCAACACTACCACTAATGCTAATCTTCCTTGTATTATTTGGTCAAGGTCTACAAAATGTAATCATCGTAATTGCTATTCTTGGATGGACAGGAACTGCAAGAATGGTGCGTAGTGAAGCACTATCATTGAGGGAACGACCTCTGACAGAGGCGGCTCATGCACTTGGAGCAAGTGACGGATACATCTTGGTCCGTCATATACTTCCAAATACCCTTCCACTAATCCTAGCCAACATGATTCTCGGTGTTGTCAATGCGATTCTCAGTGAGGCAGGTATTGCTTTTCTAGGATTTGTTGACATCCATGGACAACCAAGTTGGGGAATTATTCTCCACTGGGCTTGGAAGAACGCAGCATTATTAGGAAATAAGTGGTGGTGGTTTATTCCACCTGGCCTTATGATAATGTTGACAACATTGGGCTTTGTCTTCATCAGCCACACCGCAGATAAAGTCGTTAATCCACGTTTACGAGGGAGGCGAGGATAGATGACACAGCACGAGCCAGTCTTACAAGTCAGAGACCTAGCAACCTATTACTATCTGGGTGGAAGAGAACTCAAAGCTGTGGATGACGTAAACTTTGACATTGAAGCAAAGAGAACTCTCGGTCTAGCAGGTGAATCAGGATGTGGAAAAACTACAACCGCATATAGTATCTTAAGAATTCTTGCAGAGAACGGCAAAATCACCAAAGGCACAGTAACTTTGGGTGGGGTTGAACTCACACAACTCTCAGATGAGGAGATGCGTAAAATCAGATGGAAGAAAGCATCCATTGTATTTCAATATGCTATGAATGCCTTCAATCCAGTTCTAAGAATTGGCAATCAAATAGTTGAGGTCATCCAAGAGAAAGATGACATTTCTACAGATGAGGCTCTTGAAATAGTACGAGGGCTCTTTGACGAGGTTGGGTTAAAACCGGAACGACATAGAGACTACCCACATGAGTTTAGTGGTGGGATGTTACAAAGAGCGATTATTGCACAAGCACTTGCATGTGATCCTCAACTGATAATTGCAGATGAACCAGTGACTGCACTAGATGTCATTGTTCAAAATAAGATCCTCGATCTTCTTAGAAAATTACAGGACAAGTACAATCTTGCAGTCTTATTCATTACACATGACCTCTCAGTTGTTGCAGAAAATTGCCATGATGTAGGAATCATGTATGCAGGAAATCTTGTAGAAGTTGGAAGCGTGGAAGCAGTCTTCAAACAAAGTCTTCACCCCTATTCTCACAAACTAATCGGAGCATTTCCAAGCGTTGTTGGACCGAAAAAACGACTTGAATTCATTCCAGGAACTCCACCAAACCTTTTCAACCTCCCAGCAGGTTGCCGATTCCATCCAAGATGCCCCTTTGCTCAAGAAATCTGTACAAACCAAGTTCCTGAATTTAGAGAAATTAGAGAAGGCCATTATGCAAAGTGTCATTTTGCAGGTGAACTTGATTTTGGAGGTGATAAGTAAGTGGCAACAGCAGAACCAATCCTAAGCGTTAGAGAAGTAAGAAAATGGTTTCCAGTAAGATCTAGTCTAATGAAATTTAGAAAACCCACAAGCTATGTGAAAGCAGTTGACAATGTCAGTTTTGATGTAGCTAAGGGCTCTTCAATTGCAATCGCAGGAGAATCAGGATGCGGTAAGACAACATTAGCTAGGACTATACTCAGACTAATCGAGCCCACATCAGGTTCGGCTTACTTCAAAGGTGATAACATCTTTGAGATGAATCGCTTGGAGCTAAGTGAATTGAGATTGAAAATGCAGCTCATCTTCCAAAATCCATTCGAGGTTTTAGATCCAAGACATACAGTGATAGACTTAGTCGGTGAGGGCCTTGTCATTCATGAGATTGAGGAAAGTGATGAAGTGCTCCACGACAGAGTGGTATCTGCTCTCGAAGATGTACGACTTATCCCGGCTGAAGACTTTGCCACCAGATACACTCACGAGCTATCTGGAGGGCAGCTGCAGAGGATAGCAATTGCACGGTCATTGATTCTTCATCCCGAGCTTATTATAGCTGATGAACCAGTTTCAATGCTTGATGCTAGTATCAGAACTGAAGTTATGAACCTCATGACTGACCTTCAGAGAGAGAAGGATCTTACATATATATTCATCACACACGACCTTGCTCAGGCAAGATATGTTGGAGATTACTTGATCATCATGTATCTCGGAAGAATTGCTGAAATGGGGCCAATGGAGGATGTTATCCAGACACCACAACATCCCTACACTAAAGCATTGGTTTCTAACATTCCAATCCCAGACCCAACAATAGATCGAGAACGTATCATGTTACCTGGAGAAACCCCTACTCCAATCGACCTGCCACCGGGTTGTAGATTCAAACCTAGATGTCCAGAGTTTGGACCACATTGTAAAGAGGATGAACCTCAATTGACTGAGGTCTCGCCTGGACACTATGTGGCGTGTTGGATATAATTAGTCATTATCTGGAGCAGCTGCAAATAATTGCTTGCAGCTCTCCTAAATTTCTAGTTAGAATCTCTAGAGTTCAACAGGTCTACAAAGATATTCCTTATTGTTTGCAGCTCGGCCGCAGACTTCACAAATAAATCTTGGATTCTTAACCCGTTCTCTCATCTTCTCAACGCTATTATGTCTAGCAAATTCGCACAGGTGTTCTTTGTGTTCACTCATGTGGTCAACCTCACTTTCTTGTTCAGATAGCTCATTCTTTTCTAATAAGCATTAAGGACACAATACTTACAATAGAGATTTTATATTGGTTAAAATACTCGCTAGAAATAACATTATGATTGAACATCCTATAAGACGCAGTGATTGGCAAGCATTGAGATCTGTGTATAACTCGGCGTTCTTCTGTAGTTTGGGTTTTTTTGTCGTTGGTTTTCTCATACCAATCATTGCCTACAGTTTCATGAATGCCTCTGCAATAGAAGTAGCGCTCATCTTTTCTCTTCTCACACTAGGTTCTGCAGTATTCGCGCCTATAGCAGGGAAGATCGCAAAAACAGGTAGGAGAAGACATTCGATTTTTATAGGCGCTACAATTCGAGCTGTTGCTTACCTAGGAATGGCTGTTTCCGTATTTTTGGGGAATAAGTACATCCTTATAGCCAATAGTTTAATCTGGGGGCTTGGAGCAGCATTCTATTCAGTCGGTAGTGACGCAGAAATTTCTGAGCGTGTACTACAGGAAAATCGTTCTGAGGCCTTTGGACGAAGGCAGGCTGCTAATGGTAAAGGAAGCGTCTTTGGAGCATTCGTGGGATTTTCAATTATTATATCCGCTCCAGATACTGGAATATTCATTGTATTTGGTATGTTTGCAGTTTCCAATCTTATTGGTGGCATAATAGTAATGATAAAAAGGCCACCAATTGAAGATACACATCTTAGACCACTAGTAAGTGAGAGGCAAGGAATTATTGGTCTCGGAATCGCAGCCTTGATTATTGCAGCGGCTCTCGATACATTCATTTCAGCACTTTTAACACCGTTTGTCGAGCTTTTTATCATTGAAAAATTCACAGAGGATCTGGTCCTAATTGCGTTGATCTATTTGCCAGGCGGAGTGATCTCAGGAATTTTTGGAGGAAGAATGGGTAAGATTGCAGACCATAAGAGTAAAACAGTAATTGTATCAATTGCAGTCATTGTTGGAGCAATCAGTACTTTATCAATTGTGTATATTCCGACAATTCTAAATTTTCCTTTGAATCTCTTTTCGATTGCCTTACTTTTTAGCATTAGCAGTGCAACCGGTGTAATGGCATATACAGCAATGTCATCTGTCTTTGGAACAGCGTACCAAGGAAGAGCTAGTGAAGGTTTTGGATTGTATGAAGCTGCAATGGGATTTTCACGGTTTTCTGCTCCACTTGTGGGAGGAATCCTATGGGATTTCTTAGATCCCTCAGCTCCATTCATCCTTGTCGGACTCTCTGGATTTATTCTTGTGCCAATCTATGTATTTGGAATGAGAAAATACAACCAAGTATTAAGAAATCAAGATTCCTTATGAGTTATCGTTCTATGAGCAAAGATATATCAAAGAACTTTCTTCTCTAGACTCAGTCACACCGGAGAGGTGGCACATTCATGGCTATTCGTGTAGGTATAAACGGATTTGGAAGAATAGGACGTGGGTTTCTTCGCGCGGCCTTAGAAAAGAAGGGATTTGATATTGTTGCAGCAAATGATCTCACTACTGAATCAACGCTAGCTCATCTAATGAAATATGACACAGTGATGGGACGATTTGAGGGTACGGTGGAAGCAGGAAAAGGAATTATCACTGTGAATGGTGATGAGATCAAAGTACTCTCTGAGAGAGACCCTGCAAATCTTCCTTGGAAAGAACTTGATATCGATATTGTAATCGAATCAACAGGTTTCTTCAGAAAGAAAGAGGATGCAGAAAAGCATCTCAAAGCAGGGGCGAAAAAGGTCATCATCAGCGCACCAGGAAAGGGTGAGATGCTTACAGTAGTTCCTGGAGTCAATGACGATGAGTATGATCCCTCAAAACATCATATTATCTCAAACGCATCCTGCACAACTAATTGCCTTGCACCAATGGTAAAAGTTCTCGATGAGGCATTTGGAATTACGCAGGGTTTCATGACAACAATCCATGCTGTAACTAATGACCAAGTCATATTGGATGGACCTCATTCAGATCTTAGACGGGCAAGAGCAGCATGCTGGAACATCGTACCAACAAGCACAGGTGCTGCAAAAGCAATTGGACTTGTGTATCCCAAAGCAAAAGGAAAATTGGATGGGATGGCGCTTAGAGTACCTGTGATGGATGCTTCTATCGTTGACATGAGTGTCATTCTTGAGAAAGAAGCAAACGTAGATGAGATAAACGGGGCTTTCAAGAAAGCAGCTAATGAGGGTAGTTTGGCCCCTTATCTAGCATATATTGATGAACCACTCGTGTCATCAGATTTCATTAATGATCCTCACTCATGCTCATTTGACTCTCTATTGACCATGACTCAAGGTAAAATGGCTAAAGTTCATGGATGGTATGATAATGAGGCAGGATATAGTCACCGACTCGCAGATCTTGCAAAGGTAATTGGAAAAAAGATGTAATCTTGAAGAGTATGGGTCCCGAAATAAAAGGGACCTTCTGACTTTTTTGGTACAATATCATACAAGAAGATTTTTCACGCTCTCCGGAGTGCTTAAGTGATTGAGGTTTTTTAATGAAGGCAATTATTAACGCGACAATTCTCTGCCCTGCTAAAGGTCTAATTGAAAGTGGTTCTATTCTATTTGACAACAAGATTAAGGACATTGGAAGCAATATTACCATCCCAAAGGGGACTAAGATAATAGATGCAAAGGGTAAGTATGTCGTTGCAGGCTTTATTGATGCTCATACTCATCAAGGACTATTTGATGGTTCAATTGGATGGGCGGGAGCTGATGGGAATGAAATGACAAAAGCAACGACACCTGAGGTTCGTGGTATTGACTCATTCAATCCTGAAGAACCTTCATTAAAAGAAGTCATTCAAGGTGGTGTCACTTGTATCAACACCGGTCCTGGATCAGGGAACGTGATTTCTGGAGAGGCTTTCATTGTAAAACCAATTGGATCTGGTGTTGTTGATGACATGATTGTTATGGCACCATCAGGCCTTAAGGTCGCTTTTGGCGAGAATCCTAAAAGAGTTCATGGTACTGAGAAGAGAACTCCATCTACACGAATGGGAGTAGCCTCAGTTCTTCGAACAGCGCTTGTTGATGCACATAACCACATGATAGAGATTGAGAGCTATTTAGCTAAATCAAAAGAGGCAGAAGAAAAAGGGGAAACACCACCAAATCCACCAAAAAGAGACCTTGGTCTTGAAACGATCATCAAAGTCCTCAAGAGGGAGATTCCAATTCATGCTCATGCGCATAGAGCTGACGATATTGCCACAGTCATAAGAATCGCAAATGAATTCAATATTAAAGTAGTCTTGATTCATTGTACAGAGGGGCACAAGATTGCGAAATTCGTCGCTAAATCAAAATTCCCAGCAGTCATAGGTCCAACAATGTTCTGGATCAGCAAACCAGAGACCAAAGATAGAGGATTCAAGACAGCAGTCGAACTCAATAAAGCGGGAGTCAAAGTAGCATTGCAGACAGACTCCTTGACTCCAATGAATTATTTTCCTCTCCTGCCAATGAATGTCATAAAAGAGGGAATGAGCAGGGAAGACGCATTGAAATGTGTCACGATAAATCCTGCTGAGATCCTGGGAGTTGATAACAGGATTGGCTCTCTTGAAGTCGGGAAGGATGCAGACATAGTACTTTGGTCAGGAGATCCATTTGATTTCTATAGTAAAGTGGAACAAGTATTCATCAACGGTGACAATGTTCCATTAAAATGAATTAGGATGACAGAGTCTATGAAAAAAAACATAATCTTACTAAGCATTATCATGCTCCTGATTGGAGGATACATGTTTTTAGATTCAATGTTAATGATCTCCACTGGATTCATACTTGAGAATTGGATGGTTTGGACATTATATCTTACCATAGGGATTATTTTGATTTCATTTGCACCAGGTCTTATAGTATGGGGTTATTCAAAAGATTATCAAGATTCATACAGTCGTTTAATCAATCAAACTACGTGGCAGGTAATTCAGATCCCATCAGTATGTTCCTTCTGTCAACATGAGATTGCTATTCACAGTTTAGAATGGATAGGACCAGATGAGGCACGGTGTCCATTTTGCTCAAATGAAATCGAAGTCAGAACATCTCAATATTGAACTGAATAAATAAATCCTGATAGACAAATCCAAAGTAAAGATCACTCGAAATCATGAGGATCTTCAGGTTCTATATCAGAATCTAAGAGATTCACTCCTTGTTTCTTGTAACTACGTAGTAATGAGATGACAAGAAACATGGCTACTAGATTGAATACCATATTGATAAACGAGAGAGGTTGTACTCTTAAGAAAACATATTCTGCTAACAGACCTCCGATAAGGGGGCCAATCCAAGTTCCTGCGTTCTGTGCACCATAAATGAGTGACATTGCTCTTCCGCGTTCATCCTCACCAGATATCATAGCAGCTAATGCAGATGTTGCTGTTGATGACAATGGATAGATAGGTAATGCCCACAAGACTGTAGCAAGTATAGGATCGGTCACAATTCCAAATATAAATGCAAAGATAGTATACGAAAAATAGGCGACTATGAGAACTTTGACTGGGCCTTTTCTATCTACAATCTTACCTACATATCCAGTAATTAATACAGCGATGAATGTGGCTCCTGAGTTAGCAAATCCAACATATGCAGTAGAACCAAGAAGCTCATCAACAATCATGATAGCTAGAAACGCGGATATTGTATTCACTCCAATCTGACTAAATAAGACAGCACCTGTGAGTCGGCTCATCCCAGGTCTTCGAAGAAGGGATCTAATATTTCCCTTATGTACAAGTTGGAACACGTTGAAGGGAATATCTCGAATTAGAAATATGGTGCTTGCTGTTGCCGCTACAGAGAGGAATGCAGCTAAGACAAACAGAGTCCTCATTCCAATGATATCATACAAGATACCTCCGAATAAGGCTCCAAAGAACCAACCACCAGACTGAGCTGCAACAAAGTAACCAAGTCTTTCACCTTTATTTCTAACATTTGTCGTGAGGTGTGCTTGCCCCATGGGTAAAGCAGCAGAATAGAAAGCGGCACCAATAGCTGCAACAGTAAGGTATTGAATGATATCTACCACAATAGCATACAGAAAGAACATTGACGCATAGCCAGTAAAACCAAGAATCATGAACATCTTTCTTTTTCGCCAACGGTCTGAAAGAGACCCCCATATGTTTGTCATTATCATGACTACGATGGCAGGAAGAGCGAAAGCAACTGATTGCTCGATGAATGATATGGCATTGAGTTCATGTTTCACAAAATAGGTCACAAATTGCCAAGTGATAGCTTGTGCTGTTGCTTGAAAGGCATATGCAAGGTATACTGATGCAATGGAACGGTCGAGAAATGCCATGTGGTGGAGACCTCGAATATTGAACTCAAAATGCATATCATCCCCCTTAAGGATGTAACGGCGTGCCTATGTAGGATGGTATATTTGCATAGTCTACGATGCACTTAGGACCTAAGATGTCTGACGCAGAAGGTATCTCGAAATTCAAAGGGATTGAAGACGATTCTGAACAGACTGAAGAAGAACAAACGAGACCTTACTATTTCCAATTAGACATCCTCAAAGCATTAGCAATCGCGTTTGTCGTTATGGATCACAGCTTGACTTGGGAACTCAAAGGATCAATTGGCAGTCTCTTTTGGGAAAGGTTGTCAATTCCATTCTTCCTCATCGTAATGGGATTCAATATGGGATTGTCCTTCAAATATAGAGAAGTTGGAAATCTGAGAGGATTATACACGAATGAATATTTCAAACGCAAGATTATACGCTATGTATTTCCATTTTTCGTACTTTATATGATATCGGTGCTCTTAGGACTCTTTTTTGGATATCTTGATTCAAGCGAGTACCTCTTACTTGGATATCTACCCTTTTGGGGACCGGGTAACTGGTTTATCCCATTACTCTTTGGATCAATACTTATATTTCCGGCAGTCTATTGGGCTTTCAAGAGACAGCCAATTCTTACAATATTCTTATGCTTCCTAAGTGAAATAATACTGCAATTGATAATGTACATCTGGTACCCGTATCCGATTAATTCTACTTTGGAAGAATTCATTGTTTCAGCAATCAGAGTAAATGTACTTTTCTTCTTACCAGCAGTAGCTATTGGATTATGGTTTTCTGGAGGGTATGGTCTTTTTACTAGAAGAAATTCTTTCATTGTTATTTACGCGGCTGTAAGCATCATCTTCATGTTGGATTATACAACTCACTTTTTACAGAATATACCAGGTTTAGTAGGTATAACTTTCACTCTGATAGATAATGTGATCAGAGGAGACTACACTTTTCTTTTCTATGGTTATTCAGCACTCATTGTTCTCATAATAATGAATACAATTTCCGACAAGCCAAGAGGAGCGATGCAACGCTTTATCCAAAGGATTGGACGGGCATCCTATCACATTCTCTTATTCCAAATCATTTGGATGTCAATTATTTATTGGAACATTTCCCAAGAGGCAGTGTTTTATCGTGAAATCCCAGAGTTTGCTACAATCCTCGGATGGTCAACACCCCTACTTTATGTTCCATTCTATCTCATTAATCTTACAATAAGCTTTGCGGGTGGACTTGTGTGGTATGATGTAGAAAGACGAGTTAATCTGAAATTTAAATCATGGCAACAACAGATTTGAATGAGGAGAAGATACTATCTCTTTGGAGTTGTTAAGTCATTTGTCTTAATGTGCACGCTTATCGCAATAGTAGTGAACTTAATGGTCTTAATGCCTGGAGAAGGGATTATGAATCTTGCTTTATTCTGAACAACTATACTGGTCTAGGAGTCATGCTGGACTTCATTCCCATCTTTTTCTGTATAGTTTGAGCAATGACAGTCATGGACAAAGCGTCTGCAATGTATGGTGATGAAATTCCTATTTGATACTGTCCATCTGCGCTAGCCATAGAGTATTTCAAGGGTATGTCTATTGAAAATTTATGCCTACTGAAGATAACGGAATCACACTTAAAGTAGAAGGGCTTAAGGCATTCTATACATCAAAGAAAGGACTGGTGCGTGCAGTCAATAATATATCCTTTGAAATTAGAGAGGGTGAAGCGGTTGGACTATTTGGGGAATCAGGAGCAGGTAAAACCTCCGTTGCGTTAGCAATCCTAGGTCTCTTTGATAATATCTCACGGTATTATGCTTCTACTTCTGCAGATGCAGAAAATAAGCAGTTGTGGGCATTACGCGATGAGGCTAAGAAGAAGGACTTAACATCTGAAGAAATGGGAAAAGAACTCCCAGGTGTTGAAGGACACATCTGGTTCGAAGGAAAAGATCTTTTGACACTCAAAGAAAAAGAGTACCGACGGATTCGAGGGAACAGAATTACATATGTGCCACAGGGAACGACCAAGTCATTGAATCCGTATTCGAATATCCAAGAGCAAACTGCAGAATCTATTGAAGTGCATGACGAAGACAATGAGCTCAAAGAATGGCAGGTCATGAAGAGAGTCCTCCAAAGTCTAGATCTTGTTGAACTTGGAGCTGTAGATATTCGCAAAGATATGAAACCCTCCCAGTTTAGCATGGGCGAAGACCAAAGAGTATTGATTGCTATGGCGTTAGCTCCAAATCCTGCACTATTGATCGCCGATGAACCAACAACTGCAGTAGACATGGCAATACAACTTCGCATCTTGGAAGCTCTTCAAATAATACGGGATAATACGAAACTCTCGCTTCTAGTGATAAGTAATAATCAAGGAACAATAGCCCAGACCTGTGACAAGGTCGCAGTGATGACTGCGGGGAAGATAGTCGAGTTTGGACTGACAGAGACTATCATGAATTCTCCAAGTCATCCATTCACAAGAGCATTCATTATGAGCAATCCAACAATGGAGATTATTCGCAAGATGAAGGAGAAGAAACTGAGGATTCGAGGAATTCCAGGAAAGCCACCAGATCCAACTGAACCATTAATAAATTGTCCTTTCAGTGAGAGGTGCGAATACGCTGTGGAAGTCTGCAGGGAAAAGATTCCAGACTACAGAGAGGTTGAGGATGGTCACTGGGTTATGTGTCATAGGTATGAAGAATTACCGGAATGGTAAATTCATCAATCATTCCAGAAACGACAAAGGATATCAATAACTGAGTCAACAGCAACGCTCCATGTGTCAGGTTTCTCTTCAATAGGGGGAGCACTTATCATATGACGTATTTTCGCAATTTGTGCAGTATGATAAAGACCATGTTGATAGGTTCGTAATAGACACCAAGCCACAGAAGGACCTCTATCCTGAGAGGGAAGTACGATATTCAGTTGATCTTCCGGGCAGGTCTCAAGAACTCGTCTAATTCCTTCGGTATTCTCTACAAGTTTGACATGGATATCTTCACACTTCTCAATGGTGAATTTTGGCGCTATATCATGATTCGTTTTGTGAAAGCAATAGGTCTCTGCACCACCTATGTGCATAATTATTGATAAGATGTCAGGAGAATTCTCTTCATCCGAGATTTTCTTTTGCAGTAATTCTTGTGTCAGACCATCAATCATACGGTAGAGATGACTACGCATATTGTCATGTGCTGCGATGAGTTCATTTCGTTTTTGTTGGTTGTTCATGTCAGAACTTGAAACTCAGCAGGATATTAATATTGAGAGCAAGATTCTCACTGACTATCTATATATCTAATCCTCAAACTCTAGTATTATTCTATATGTGAATCTATTGCCCTGATTTAGGAAGTTTCTTAGTCAGCTTCTCAAGTTCATACTTACGATTGCCAAGTCCCATCTTTTCCGCGTGTGCCAATTGTAGCTCCGCAAAATCCAGTAATTCACCGGTCTTCGGGTCTTTTTGCTGGTGAGCTATTGCAAATACACAATCACCTTCATGCACGTTTCGAGCTGCAGATTCTAGATTGGGAATTGCTACATTAATTGCATCAAGCGTGGCTTGATCAATTGCTAGTGGATCTCGAGACCCAAAGATACCGATATCATGAACAAGTAAAGGTGCTCCGACATCCCAACAATCACATTTGTCGGAGATATCAATTGCCATGTTAAAGTAATAGAAACGGTCTCTACCTACATGGTCAATAATACCAAGAGCATTCTCAACAAATCGGACTGCTTGATCTTTAGCAGTTCTCCAACCGACTGAGATTGCTTTTACTTTTGCATCATTAGAGCAAACACTTCTACAATGCCCACAAGATATGCAAGCCTTTTCATCAATTACTGCTTTTTCATCCATGGAGATGCACCGGACAGGACAGACCTTTAGACATAACGAACATTCTGGTCCAAGGCATTTCTCAGAGTCAATCTTGACTTTCCCATCAAAATGCATAGCAGCTTTTCCACTCTTCCCAACAAGACCGATACCTAGATTCTTGATTGTTCCGCCTAGACCACTAAGTCCGTGTCCTTTTGCATGAGTCAATACAATGATAATATCTGCATCAAGGGTAGCTGCGGAAATATCAACGAATTTGATGTACTGGGCATTAATTTTCACGCGATGTACATCATTACCCCAGTACCCATCAGCCATAATTATTGGAGCGCCCACACTAGCTTCAGTAAAGCCATTCAATGCCGCCATACTAAGGTATTCTGGGGCTGTTGTTCGACCACCATAAGTACCCCCAGAACCATACCCTAATCCGCAGGTTTCTGCAACATAAGGATGACCTCCGGCTTTCTTCACTAAATCTACAATAGCCCTAACATAAGCAGGTCTGATGTAATTGGTATTCCCCCAAGCTCCGAAATGTGTCTTAATCATGACTTTGTTACCATTCTTGATGGCTTTCTTAAGACCTAGTTCATTAAAAATATGTGTTAACTTATCAAGCATATTGTAATCTGAACGAGCTTGACGATCTGCAAACAATACTTTAGATTTCATAGTAAATCTGACCTAATCTAATTTTTATCAATCCACTAAATAATAATTGGGTCTTAGCTAATCCTTACTTGCTACTGGAACTTTTTCAAGTAATGTTAATTCCTCCTCAGCCACTACTTGTTCCATTACATCAGGAATGGGTTGGACTTCCTGTAGTAATTCGGTCTGTTGCGGTGGTTGTGATTTTGGTTCAGTAATACTCCAACCACAGAAAATGAATTTTAGATATTTTGACTTGTTGATCACCTTAGCGGCAATTAACCATGAAATGAAAATGGATGTTGTAATATTGACTATAAATAGTGGAGCTCCAGGATATATCGTAAGATATTGCCATATGTTAAACCCACTCAGGAATACAATATTCATTTGTATGATCATTGGATGGACTTCATAGATCTCTTGACTGTATTTATTGAACTTTACAGCAGTTATTGATATTCGTGTACTATACTTGGTTGCGTAGTAAGAGAGAACATTAAGGAAATAGGTGCCTAGAAGGCCTGTAGCTATGTAGTAGTAAACAGATTGCCCATAGATACTTTCTCCAATGTTAACAAAACCGTTCATAGATGTGAAACCTAGGAATAGAATGATAGAGAGTGGAATAGTGAACCCATCTATGAGAGGTTTAATAGCCCATTGAGACAGTTGACGATATCGACGTATCTCATTCCCAATCATCATAAACGACAGAGAGATGAATACTGCATCAAAACCCCATGGAATGAGGTCTACACCTAAAAGTGCTTTGAAAGAAGCTCCTATCGCGGGAGATAAACTGATAATAATGAGCCGAAATATTGCATGGCGATTGTGAAGATATCTATCAACTAATGAGAATAATACGATTGCAAAGAACATCGTTCGAAGGAACCATAGATGAGTAACACGATCAGGAGGGCCATTTCCGTAAAAGGACCAATAAACAAAATCCATTGGTGTTAGTCCAAAATCGACAAAAGAATAGCAAAGAGTGTATATTGCTACCATTGCAATAGTAAGCAGAACATAAGGAATCATCAAAGATCTTAATCTAGTGTAAAGATACGATTTGATATCTTGACGGTGTTTATCATTATTGTGCGCTACGCCATATAGAATGAAGAAAGCAGGCAAAACAAAACCTGTCAATATTCCAGAAAGAAAATCCCGTGGAGTCGAATGCACCAAGATTACGAGTATTAATGCAATAGTTTTTGAAAGTGATATCCATGTAACTCGTTTTTCAGACATGTTGTCTGTCCTCGACAGATATTATTCATAAACCAGCTTCCATATCGAGGGCAATGTAGAGGATTATCTCGTTTGAATTAAACTCTTCAGTTCACTCCGATAGAGCAGGCTTTACGTTCTGCTGTTTTGAAACAGACCAACGTATAAGATTTCGTATTCTGTCTATTATTATTTGTATTATATTAAATCATGAACCGGATTATCTATAATTTCAGACTGTTTTTTTCTTCCATCTGATGCGATCTTAAGGTTTCGAGAACGAATCATCGATAGTGCTCTTTTAACACGCTTTATTAGTTCAGGTTTTCATGCCGGGATTGGTGTAAGAATGTCAAAAGGAGAACCAATCCTGACTATCAAGAATCTCAAAGCATATTATCCTTCAAGTAAGGGGTTAGTACGTGCAGTAGATGATGTGTCATTGATTGTACGTACAGGTGAATGTGTCGGAGTTTTAGGAGAGAGTGGTTCGGGAAAGACAAGTTTAGCATTAGCAACTCTAGGACTCTTTGAAAAAATAGCCAAATTTTCAGCAGGAGCATCGAATGATCCAGATATTATGAAGGCATTCAGAAAAGGAATCCAAGGAGAAGCAGAGAGACCTGGAGTTCGAGGTAGTGTTATTTTTCGAGGAAAGCAAATAATTGGATTACCTCAAGATGAGTTAGTAAAAATACGTGGTAAAGAAATGAGCTTAATTCCTCAGGGATTGGGACATGCATTAAATCCACAGCACAGTATTGGTCACCAGACTGCAGAACCAATTGAAGTTCATGAGGACCAAGTGAGACTAATTGAGCTAAAGAGAAAAGTCCTTGAGTATCTTGGTCTTGTACAGCTTCCAGATGCAGGCTTAAGGTTTGTATTGGATCCGGGTAGTTTCAGTGGTGGAGAGAGCCAACGCATCTTAATTGCAATGGCATTGATTGCGGGTCCATATCTGGTCATAGCAGATGAACCTACAAGTGCACTTGATGTGACAATGCAACGTCAAATCTTGAATCTGCTCACAATGATAAAAGAAGAATTCGATGTATCAATTCTTATTATCAGTCATGACGCGGGTGTTATCGCTGAATTAGCTGATAGAGTTGCAGTGATGTACTGTGGAAAAATCCTAGAATCAGGATCAGCTACACAGATGTTTCACGAACCAAAACATCCCTATACTATGGGATTGATGGCATCTTTTCCGACAATTGCTATGATGCAGATGCGTGCGGGAAAAAGACCCAAACTTAGAGGTATTCCAGGAGACCCTCCGGATCTAACAGATGTTCCATCTGGTTGTTCATTCCATCCTCGCTGTCAGTATTCAACAAACATTTGCCAAGATGTAGTTCCACTAGACGAGGAAATCGAAACAGACCACTGGATTAGATGTCATCGATGGAAAGAAATAACAAAAGAATAATGTGTGGGCACCTAAAAAATGCCCACGTGAGTTTCTTGAACAAAGTCTGAATCGTTATGTATCTGAAGTCAAACTCTTGAAGTCATACTGGACCAGACACACACATCTGTTACGATTAATTCTCTCCCGACTAGATGAATAAGAATATGTCAGGCTAGTATATACATCTTGCCCAAAATAATCATTTTAGAATATTAGAAACACTAAACAACTTGGAAAATAGGTCTAAACCTGTTCTTTATCCAAAAAATGAGGGAGAGAAAAGGGGCAAAGCCTCTTCTCTATTATTGTTTACCCATAGTGAGTGCCATTACTGCTTTTTGCACATGTAAACGTGCTTCTGCAACGTCGTAAACTATTGATCTTGGACCATCACAGACTTCATCTGTCACCTCAGCATTTCTATCCACAGGGCCACAGTGTGTAAATAAGGCATCATTCGTCTTTGCCATCCAGTCCTTTGTAGTAATCCAATCATCATGCTTTGCTGCAATAGCAATTTCCTTTTTCTTCGCTTCATCAACTCCGTGTTTGGTCATCTCATCATAGAAAGAAGATGTCATCCAATTTCTAGAGTATACAATATCAGCACCCTTGTAAGCCTCTTCTAAGTCGTGGACAATTTCGAAGGTGCTGTTGGAAGCAGCTGCATTTTCCTCACACATCTTGATGACTGTAGGATCGAGGTCAAATCCTTTGGGATGAGCAAGGGTAACATCCATCCCTAGTCTTGAATTTATCAGAATACTCTCTTGTACACTACACCACGATCTGACTAAAGCGCCCTTACCCCAGACTTGGAGAATCTTCTTTCCTTTTAGATTCTTCCCGGCATGTTGTCGATAGCCCATAACATCAGCTAAACCCTGGAATGGATGGTATTTATCATGAGCCATACTTACAATAGGGATATTTGCATTTGCTGCATATTGCCTGAGAATCTCCTCACCCTGACCATAATAATCAATAGCAGTTTCTAGTATCCTGATGCCAATACCTACAGCATAGCGGGACATCACTTGAGCAGCGTCTTCAACTGTTTCACCTGCGGACTTTGATGATTTAAGCCTCATTGATTTAGGTTCGAGAAACTGAGCGTGTCCTCCAAGCTCGGTAGCTGCAGCTTCAAACGATTGTCTTGTTCTCACAGATGGATTATAGAAGAACATGAAGAAAGTTCGACGATCTAAGCTGTTATTCAATGGATGATCATACCTATTTGCTTTGAACTCAAAAGCAAGATCAAGAGCCTTCTCAATTTCGTCAACACTCCAATCTTGTGTCGTAATCAAATCGCGTCCGTATAGACTCTTCATTATATTCACACATCAACAAGATTCTATCAATTTTTGAGTCTATCGAATTGTTCAAAATAAGAAGATGGAAAACAAAGCTAAATGCAATCCACTTGTCAGATTACATGATTGTAAAAAATTCGAATAAAAGAAAAAAAAGGTAGCTCACACATGTGAGCTACTTCATTGTTAATGCCATTACAGCTTTCTGTGCATGAAGTCTGTTTTCAGCCTGATCGAAAGCAATAGACTGGGGACCATCAATGACAGAGTTAGAAACCTCGAAACCGCGGTCGCATGGCAGACAGTGCATATAGGCTGCTTTTGGTCCAGCGATTTTCATCATATCGTCATCGCAAATCCAATGTTTATTCTTATCAAAGACTGCCTGTGACTTATCAAGCTCAGGTTTGCTGTTGAAAGGTGGGATAAACTCCTTGCATGTCCAAGCTTTCGGATAGACAACATGTGCACCCTCGAAAGCTTCTTCCATATCATTGACAATCTCAAAACTTGATTCGTTTTCCTCCGAAAATACTTTACAATGTTCTAGGATTTTATCATCGAGTTCCATACCCTTAGGATGCGCTAGAACAGTGTCGCATCCCATCTTAGTGGCTGCAATTATCGCACTCTGTGGAACTGCCAGCGGTTTATGAACCGAAGGACTGTATGCCCAAGACATGACAAATTTGACACCTTTGAAGGTACCGAATTTCTCCTTGATTGTCATGACATCTGCAAGACCTTGGCAAGGATGATAGACATCATCTTCCATATTGATTATGGGAATGTGACTCCAATGTGCAAAATTACGAACCACCTCGTTAGCACGCCCGTAAATCCAGCCAACTGGGTCTCCGTAGCATCGAATCGCAATACCATGGCCCATTCTAGCAAGGACACGCGCTACATCGGAAACTCGTTCTGTAGAGTATGCTTTCTCATCCCCTTCAAGTGCTGGAGCATATATCTTACTTGGGTCAAGAAAATGTGCATGCCCACCGAGTTGTGTCATTCCAGCCTCGAATGAGTTACGAGTTCGTAAGCTCTGATTATAGAAGATCATGAACAGCGTTTTCGCATCGAGAAGTTTGTGTGGCTCACCTGTGGCGAACTTTCGCTTCAGGTCAAAAGCAACGTCAAGGAGGGTTTCAATCTCCTCCTTTGAATAATCGAGCAAGGTGATGAAATCCTTGCCTCTAAATGTCTCAGTCTTAACCATATTTGGTCACAACCTCCAATATGAAGGTAGGTATTGCAGAAAAAGGTTGTCAACTGTACTTATTCCTATCTCTGCATCCAGAAACTTATAGAACTTCGTCACTCGAATTTTTTTGCAGTTGCAAGAGCTTCTGAAGCTTCATTTTCTTTACCTTGAAGGTTGTACACCTGAGCAAGCATTTGCCAAACAAGAGATACCTTTGGTCTTAGTTTCGCCGCCTTTTCAAGCATGATTTGTGCTTGATCTAAGTTACCTCTCTGCATGTGAATGAATCCAAGAGGGAGAATATTGGATGCATTATTCGGATCCAGCTCAACAGCCCGGTTCAATGCCCTCTCTGCTTCTTCTAATTTTCCCGCGTCACCTAGAGCAGCACCTAGAACCCCCCACGCGACTGCATTGTTGTCTTCGATTTTTATTGCTTCTCTAGCTGCTTTTTCCCCCTCGTTGTATTTTTTTAGATTCACATAGATGAGCCCAATCTGTGCCCAAACCTCAGCATCACCGGGATTGACTTTCACAACTTTCTTGAGAATCTTGAGTGCTTTGTCAAGCTTGCCCTCGGCTAGAAGCCCCAATGCTTCTATCTTGTTTTCTTCAGCAGTAGCTAATTCTGGAGTTAGTATTTGGTCGCCTCCATGCATCTTTTCAGCGTCTGTTAGCATCTTAAGAAGTGTTGGTTCATTTGGATTTGCTACTAATCCTTCTCTCAAGACTTCAATTGCTGCATTCATATCCCCCTGTAATGCACGTACACTAGATAGTACACCAAAGGCAGCAATACTCTTTGAATCCAAGCTGATTGCTGTCTTGGCTGCTTTTTCAGCCTCTTTTAATTCCTTTAGTTGAGCTAATGAACCCCCGAGTATTGTCCAAGATTCTGCATGATTGGGTCTAAGTCTAACAGCTCTTTCCATTGTTTTTCGAGCTCTTTTAAAATCTTGATTCTGAAAGTGTACAACTCCAACACTGAACATATACTCCCCTTCATCCATTCCTTGTGGACATTTCTTCAAATGTTCTTCAAGCATTTTCACAGTCTGGTTAATTGTTTCAGTGAACTCAGAGTCATCCTTACTAAGTTCACAAGCTCGAGCAAGGGCATTCTCTGCCTCATCATAGTCTCCAAACTGATAGGAATCTACTGCATATGAAAACCACGCCTTCGCAAAGTTAGGATTGACCTGTGTTGCCTGCCTTCGAATTTCTAGACCTTCCTCGAATCGATGTTGAAGGGTAAGTACTTCTGCTAGTCCGACAAGTAGACGTTCAGTATCTCCCTTTGAAACCTCAATACCATTCCTGAATATTTCCTCAGCTTTCTCAAAATTATCCTGTTTCTTATATATTGTAGCCAAAAGGAACCAAGGCATATACAACTCTGGATTCTGACTTGTGAGTGTTTCATAGATACCTTTAGCTATTTTGATTTGGTTTTCTTCTTCCATCATGATGCCAAATTCTATCATCGTATGTGGATTTCCAATTGTGAATATCGAATCTTCTTTCTTTGAGATTTTTCTCGCACTCTGGTATGCTTTTCTTGCATCTTCCTTTCTTCCTACTCCAAGTAGTGCATGAGCGTATTCAAGCCATATTTCAGCATTTTTTGAATACTCTTGTATGATTTTTTCGTATTGATTAATTGCAGTTTCATATTCACCTGCGAGTAACTCTACTGCAGCCATATTCAGTTTCTCTCTTAGATCGTTAGGAACTTCTTGGCTCTTTTTAAAGAAAGACATATTGATCACATCTATCAGAGATTTATGTGATGAAGTTTTTTTAGATTGATATAAGTCATTGTAGAGGAAGAATCGACTAAAAACTTGCAGAACCACAAATATTGTCATGATTTTTTAAATTGAAAAACCTCTCCGAAGTCTTAAGAGGTAGGCTGTCTAACAAAAGTAATTGCTATCGAAAGAGAGGAAGGAATAATGAAACGTAAGCTTCTCAATATTGGACTGTCTATGATTGGTCCTGTCATGATGATTGTCATACTCACAATGCCAATAGGGCCTTTAACAGGCGGACTTGGTATCTTACAACCTTGGGGAGGTGTCTTTGATGTTGGACGGGGATTGAACGAACCCTTTGAGCAGACAATAAAATTGCAGGGTCTTGAAGATGATGTTGTCATCTTAATTGACCAATATGGTGTCCCTCATATTTATGCGGAGAATATCGTTGATGCTTATGTTGGTCTTGGATATATGCATGCTAAAGACCGTCTCTTCCAAATGGTTATTCAAAATCGATTAGCTTCTGGGAGAATCAGTGAGATTGTCGGAGCATATGCAAACAGCTCTGATAAGATGTATAGGACTATCGGATTGAAACGAGCTGCTCAAGTGAGTCTAGATTGGTTCATTGATAATGCAGACATATATCCGGAAGCTCAATACGCTCTAGACCTTATGGAAGGACAGGTAGCTGGAATTAATCATTTTATTGAACGGATGACGAGTGAGAATACGCCTATCGAATTCAAACTTCTAGGGATAAAACCAGAAGCATGGACAATGCTTGATATGTTCATAGGGGCTTCTTTCATAACTTGGGGACTAACCGGAGATTTTGATGACCTGAAGCGATTATGGCTTAAAGAAAATATTGCCAATGATACATTATGCGATGCTCTCTATCCTGATATTATGCCATATACAAACTTTACAATCAGTGAGCAGACTAATCTCAATATTTCAGAATATTCTGATGCTCCTGGTGGTTATCCCGCACCTATTGTCCCGCTATTGAGTGTTCAAGAAAATCTACCAACAATCGAGAAGCAGAAATTAGATTTCTTACTTAGTGAGCTCACTGCAGTTGTAGATCCATATGGACTCAAGGATACATTTGGAAGCAACAATTGGGCAGTCACTGGTTCTAAATCAGCCACAGGTTTTCCAATTCTTTGCATGGATGCTCATATGCCTTTAACAGCTCCGAATCTCGTCTATGAGGCACATATCTCTGTACCCGGTGAGCTGAATGTCCGTGGCATCACATTACCTGGAATGCCCTCTATTGAGGCGGGTTTCAATGATTATCTTGCTTGGGGTTTTACAAATGGTGGGGTTGATGTCTTAGACATCTTTGTTGAGCAGTTGAATCCTGAAAATGTAAGTGAGTATTTCTATAATAGTGAATATCATTCATTTGAGGTCATCGAGGAACACATTCATACTTTGGAGGGTATAACAATCCCATTTGAAGTGAAGGTCTCAGTACATGGACCTTTGATTGATGGTATTGTGGAACAGGTTGAAGGGAGTGTAAGTAACCTTGCAATGAATTGGACAGGAAATGGTGTGAGTCACTTGATTATGGCAGCTTTGCAATTCAATAAAGCCACCAATATGCAAGAATTCTTTGATGCTATCTACTGGTGGGACAACCCAGTTTTCAACTTTGCATATGCAGATAATGAGAATAATATCGCTATGACAGTATGCGGTAGATTTCCGATACGAAGTGGATACAGTGGACTCTATCCTGTGACAGCTCTCAATGACTCCGTTGGGATGGTAAGTAACATTCCCTTTGCACACTTGCCTCGTGA
>SDOA01000139.1 GCA_004524595.1 Candidatus Thorarchaeota archaeon
CTACACCACGGGGCTGTTGCTAGGGAAGTCCGAATGGCAAACCATTCTTCAATATGTCGGTCGGGATGTTCTCTCTCCAACGTTCTAGGAAGGAGGTCTCTTCGATACGTTGTTTTCCCTCCATTCGCAGGTCATCAGGGAGCATACATGCTATCCCATCGATGACTGGATACCATCTTCCGCACTTAGGACATCTGATTAACGCTTCATCGATCTCCTCAACGTCCTCATCCTCGGTTTTTATGTTATGTGATTTGTAGACCTCAAGGGTGAGTTCACTTCTACAATCACTTATTGGGCAAGCAAGGATGTCCATAAGCCAGCGTTTCATCTTTCTTTCCTCCAGTGCTCTTTCGTGGTCTTCTCATAAGCGGTTAAAAATCATTCTAGCAAATCAAAAGTTTTGTCAGACCCAAAAGCTATATTGCTTAAATTGATTGCCAGCAGATGCGAGGAACACTCGGAGAAGAGCACAATGGAGTACAAACATCCTTGGATTCCTATTACCAAGGCTACAGAAAAAGAGATGCTAGAATCCATCGGAAAGAAGAGTCTTGAGGACTTATTCTGTAACATCCCAGAACGGTTCAGAGTTAAAAATGACCTAAGACTACCAGAATCACATACTGAGTTTGATGTGGCTCAACGGATTCTGGAGCTCGCAGGAAAGAATAGACCTGCCTATGATGGTTCTGTGTTCTTGGGGTCTGGTGTTGGAATGCACTATATTCCTGCAGTTGTTCCTGCTCTAGCAAATAGGTCTGAATTCGTCACTTCATATACAAGCTATCAGGCTGAGATTAGTCAAGGTATGTTACAGACATTATTTGAGTATCAGAGTCTGCTGGCTGAAATTCTTCAGATAGATGTAGTGAACTCATCGATGTATGATTTGGCCACCGCAGTTGCTGAAGCAGCTCGCATGACCGTCCGTGTAAATAAGAAGTGTTCGAAGTTCCTCGTTCCTGGTACAATGAATCCAGAACACTTTGAAGTGGTTCATACGTATACAGAACCTGCTGATATTGAGCTGATCAAGGTTGACTATGATAGAAAAACAGGTCTCATGTCCCTCTCTGACCTCAAATCAAAAATGGATGACCAAGTTGCAGGTGTGTATGTGGAGAATCCAAGCTATCTCGGATTCATTGAAACGCAGGTTGATGAGATTGCGAAAATCACCCATGAAATGGATGCTTTGTTCGTTGTGGGTGTTGATGTCTTGTCTCTGGGTATACTAAGACCTCCCGGAGAATACAACGCTGATATTGTGGTTGCTGAAGGTCAATACTTAGGGTCACCCGTCAGCTATGGAGGTCCTCTCCTCGGAGTCTTTGGTTGCAGGAATGATAGAAAATTAGTCTATCAAATGCCTGGGCGTCTTGTAGGGATGACACGAACTGAGCAAGAACCATTTGAGACAGGATATGTCTTGACTCTCAGCCCACGAGAACAACATATACGTCGTGAGAAGGCTACAAGTAATATCTGCTCAAATCAAGCACTTGCCGCTGTCACTGCTGCAATCTACATGTCCACTCTTGGTCCGAACGGTATAAGAACTATCGGAGAAACTATTGTACAAAAAGCAAATTATGCAGCTAAGAAGCTTAATGCCATTCCAGGAGTCGAGGCTCCATCAATTGGTGAGTTCATTTGGAAAGAGTTCGTTGTGAAGTTTGAGAATGGACTGAGTGCAAGACAAGTGCATCAGAGCCTCTTACAGTATGGGATTCAGGGAGGCAAGATACTGACAGAAGAATTTCCAGTACTTGGAGAATCTATGCTATTCTGTGTTACTGAGATTCATAGTCAACAGGCAATAGACCGTCTTGTCAAAGCTGTTGATGACATTATTTCTAGAGGAGGCGTTTCCGAATGAGTGAGCGTCAACCTATTGAAAGAAGTGTACATCAAGCAAAATGGGACGAACCACTTCTCTTTGATCGAACTAGTCCGGGGGTCATATCTCATGCTTTTCCAACAGCTGAAGAAGATATCCAGAAATATGTAGGCGCTTTCGATAGGATTCTACCGGAAAAAATGCTACGAAAAGATATTCCCAGACTTCCTGAAGTCTCCGAGCCTACAATAATCCGGCACTTCACAAGACTCTCCCAGATGAACTATGCTGTAAGCCTTGGTACATATCCTTTGGGAAGTTGTACGATGAAATACAACCCTGAACAGAATAACTGGGCCGCTTCACAACTTGGCTTTTCTTGGATCCATCCTTTGCAAGATGTATCATCAACTCAGGGTGCTCTTGAGTTGATGTGGGAGCTTGAACAGTGGTTAGGTGAACTGACTGGGATGGATGCTGTTACTCTGCAACCCGCGGCAGGAGCACAAGGCGAATGGACCGGTGTGATGATGATGCGAGAGTATCATCGTTGTGTGACTCAAGAGTGTGAACAGAGGACTGAAATGCTCATTCCTGATGCTGCTCATGGTACGAATCCTGCCTCAGCTGCAATGGCAGGTTACAAAGTGGTTGTGATCCCATCCAATAATGAAGGTCTTGTTGATATTGATGCGTTGAAAGCGGCTGCAGGTCCAAATACTGCTGGACTTATGCTTACCAATCCCAATACAATTGGTGTCTTTGAGAAAGACATAGGTGAGTTATCAGGAATTATACATGATGCTGGTGGATTGGTCTATTATGATGGTGCTAACTTCAATGCAATCATGCACAAAGTCAGACCTGGGGATATGGGCTTTGATGTTGTACATCTGAACCTACACAAGACCTTCTCGACACCGCATGGTGGCGGTGGTCCTGGAGCTGGTCCTGTAGGGGTAAAAGAGAAACTTGCTGAATTTCTACCTATACCTCGGATCGTGAAGAGCAAAGATGGTAGTTTCGACCTAGACTATAACTTACCAAAATCCATTGGAAAAGTCAAATCGTTCTATGGCAACTTTGGTGTACTTGTACGAGCGTATGCCTATGCCTACTCCTTGGGAAGGGAGGGGCTCAAGCGTGCATCAGAGGTGGCTGTCCTGAATGCGAACTATATTGCTCATCATGTGAGAAAAATCCCTGGATTCACTCTACCATACTCACAAGATGCTCCCAGAATGCATGAATGTGTCATCTCTGCAGAGGAATTGAAAGAATCAACTGGTGTTTCAGCAATGAATGTTGCAAAGCGTCTTCTTGACTTTGGAGTGCATGCTCCTACTGTATATTTTCCTCTCATAGTTCCAGAGGCACTCATGATTGAGCCAACTGAAACCGAGTCGAAACAAGAGCTTGATTATTTCATAGATGTGCTCCGACAGATCTCAAAGGAAGCCCACGAAAACCCCGAGGTAGTGAAGAATGCACCTTATTCAACGTCAATCCGTCTATTAGATGAATACAGGTCAGCACACCCAAAGACTCTGACTCTATCTTATAAAATGTATCAAGAACGACTAGCAAGTGGAGAGGAAGAACCATGATTTTCGAGAGAAGGGCTGGTCGGCATATACTCTATCTTGATGCAAAGGATATCGGAAATGATCTCCTAGTATCCATCCATGGTGGAGATGAACATCACATTGGCGGTGTTGCTATTGCCTATGTCACGACAAGCCACTATAGGGATGCATCAACTGTTAGTGTGAGCACACTCACCTTTCCTGGTCATAAGGACTACATCGTCGCTAATTCTGCAGCTGAAAAAATATGCAAATCACTCAAACGGTCTACTGTCGTGACTGTAGGAATCCACTATGATAATGCTTCAGCTGATGAGATTACGAATATTATTAAAATAGTTGATACACTTGTCCATGATTTAATCTCTCACTATCAAAAGGCTGAATAGCATTCATTGGATGCAGTCTTTGTGAATACAATTGCTAATCACATTCAAGTCCTTCGGACCAATACGTCGTCATCTTGGAAGACAAATCATACGATTGGACGTTCCTGAAGGTTCAACGGTTTTTCAAGTTATTCAGAAGATATTAGAACTAGGAGACCACTCTCTTCGCGATATCATATTAGATAATGGAAAAATCAGTGGGAATTTGATAGTAATTCTCAACAAAAAAGATGTGTCTACGCTTGGAGGATTGGACATCTCTGTGAAAGAGGGTGATGAAGTGGCATTACTCCCACATGTTCAGGGAGGTTAGTTGTTCAAAGATGAGTATCTCCTATTATCTCGAGACCTATGGTTGTTCTCTTAATTCAGCAGATTCTGACATTATTGTTGGCTGTCTTAAGGAGATTGGGGCTCATCGGGTGACTGATCAAACAATGGCAGACCTGATTATTTTGAATACATGCGGTGTCAAAGAACCAACTGAGGATAAAATCATCCACAGACTTGAGGATTTAGCAACAAAAACTACCCCGGTCGTAATTGCTGGATGTCTACCAAAAATATCACTAAAACGAATTATCAAAACCATTCCTGAATTTGCTGCCATCATTGGACCACAATCCATAGCATCTCTAGATGAAGTCATCCAGAGAATTCTCAACGGTGAGAGGGGAATCACACACCTGGAATCTAGTAAGGTCATGAAATTGAGGTGGCTTGAAGGACCTCCCGACAGTGTAATCTGTACAATTCCAATATGTGAAGGATGTTTAGGAAACTGTTCTTACTGTGCTGTTAAGTTTGCTAGAGGGGCTGTACAAAGTCACCTCGAATCTGATATTACCAGTGTAGTCAAAAGATGTTCTCATACAGGATACCGAGAAATCAGGCTCACATCACAAGATCTGGGAACTTATGGTGTTGATATTAATACCAATCTCGTTCATTTGTTAAGAAAATTGGATCTGATTGAAGGTCAACACATGTTCAGATTAGGCATGTTCAACCCAAACCTTGTAAAAGATACTATTGACGACATCTTGGCAGTAATGCAGTCAGATCACTTCTTCAAATTCTTCCACATTCCCCTACAATCTGGTAGTGACAAGATATTACAGGATATGCAACGTAAGTATTCAGTCCAAGATTGGGAAGAGATAGTTCAAAGAATCCGACTACGTCTTAATGATGCCACCATTGCTACAGACGTCATTGTTGGATATCCTGGTGAATCAGATGATGACTTCAAGATGACTTTGGACTTGCTTCAGAGAGTCAAGCCTCCGATTGTCAATATCTCCAAATATGGTGATCGCCCAGGCACTCTTGCCTCAAAATCACGTGAGAAAGTTGAAACTTCGGTCAAGAAAGATCGAAGTCGTATACTGACCAAACTCGTCAATAGGATTCTTCTTGAAAACAATATGTCTTGGCTTGGATGGACAGGACCTGTCATTGTTACCGATAAAGGGTCACGGAAAGGTCTCTTATGTAGAAATCCTTCTTACAAACCTATCATAATCTTTGATGAAATACCACTCGGTTCAATAGTGAGTGTAAAGATCATCAAAGCTGAACGCACCCAGCTTATCGGAACCGTCATCCATTAGGTTCTATCTCGATATCCACTACTTTTCCTGTCTTTGCACTCTCTCTTGCGGCTTCAACGACTTTAAGCGCCCCAATGGCATCGTCGATACTTACCTTTGGCGTCTTCCCTGTTCTTACACATTTCACGAAATCATTCAGTGCTTCCCTTACCGGTTCTCCGTACACTTTTATTGTGGCACCTCGTTCTGGTAGCTTAATCGTATCACTTGCCGCCATTGGTTCTTGGTCAAGGTGCTGTACTTTGATGATCTGCCCGAAGAGGTCAAGCATCAATGACCCATTACTTCCTGAAACATCCATATACCGTCGTCGTCCAACATACTGTCGAGAGAGATGGAAGAAATGTTCAGTGCCTGATTCGAAGTTCACAATTACAGTTCCGCTATTCATAATTCCACCCTGAATATTGGACTGAGCATATAATCTAGCCTTTCCACTGCTGATTCGCGCCATGATATCAAAATCATGGACACCTATGTCCTCAAAGACATCTCCGAGTGAGGGTATTCTAGAAGGTTCTACAAACCCTCTTCTATCATGAATAATAGTTCGTGGAACACCAATTGCATCAGTTTCAATGAGGGACAGGGCCTTGCTCACAATCGGATTGTAAATCTCAGAATGACATACTAAGGTGACGATTTTCTTTTCTTTTACAATAACAGCAACCTTGAGGCCATCCTCAAGCGTACTAGCAAGAGGCTTTTCAATGAGTAGACCTTTAATGTCATCATATTTTGATGCAATCTCTTCAGCAATCGCTGCATGTGTACATGTTGGCGTAGCAATAATCAATGCATCTGGGTTGGTTTCTTTGATGAGTGTATCATAGTCTGCGAATGCTGGAACTTCATAGGTTGTCGCTGTCTTTTTTGCAACATCAAGTATATTATCTGCAACACCTACTAGGACTCCTAGATCATTCAAAATACGCGCATGTATACGACCCATGTTCCCTGCGCCTATTATTCCAATCCTGACAGAAGACGTAATTGTTCACCCCAAATGATTTCAGATTGCACGAGTTCGCAACCTCCTTTATAGCTTGTCATGGGTCAGCTCAGATATTGGAGGTCTAGCAAATACCATTGATTATCAATTTTGACCCTAAAATTTGACACGCATAATCATGATGGTCTTATATATCGTACAGAGAATGAAGTATTGAAACAAGACACCCTTCCTCCCAGTAATCCTATCTATTTGGATTATATCTATGCCATACCCTCCACACGCATATGACCCCCCTCCCTCGGACCCACCCGTGGACCCAGCATGTGTCTGCTTTCACCATGTTGTGGGTGGGTCCCTATACATTGATCCCGTCTTTGCTACAGATAATCCATGATTTAATTTATTAGAATGAAAGATACTAGTAGAAAACGAGATTGAATCTGATGAAGAATGTCATAGTATTCTCGACTATCTTGATGGTCAGTTTACTCATACTTGGAGGGGCTCAACCTACAATGGCTCATAGTCCCAGTAATATCGACCTAGCTTATGTCTATGACACCCAGACTCTACTTGTAGAGATTCAACATGATGTGTCTAATGTCAACACTCACTATATTGAACGAATCGAGGTGAGCGTTAACTCAGTATTAAATCAATCAAGAGACTATACCAACCAGCAAAATCTGATTGGCATGAGCGATTCTTTCGTTGTTCCTGCAGAAATAGGAGATGTCATTAGTGTGAGGGCCATCTGTAGTGTATCCGGGCAGCTCACTGAAACTCTAACTCTGACTGGTCCTGAAACTTCAACAACTACAACTACCACTACGACCCAAACATCAACCTCTACTACAACCGATACATCACCTACGGTTCTTGATACCATGACATTATTATTGATTGGTGGAGCTGTTGTGATCATCGTTGTGATAGCTATTGTGATTGTACAGAGAAGATAACCTCCAATTCAGATATATTAGATGCATCGTAGATAAGATGTAATTGAACAGTCATGAAACTGTCAGACTCTGGCAATATTTGAGGCAGCACTTATTTCACGAGCAGAATCATTGCCCAAACGGTGTTGTTGTATTTTGTTCTTTCCTCACAAGGAAGTTGATTTCAAAGGCGAAAAAATTAGAAACTGACTATCTCTGTAAAAGAAGCCGCAGTGCACAAGTTCATAAGCATTGATTCTGAGTATCTTCTTGCAGGTACACGAGAAGCGAAAAGCGTTTTCTATAATAGGAATTGTCGAGAGTTATTTTTTCAGTATCGTAAATTTCACAGAAGGACACACTAGTTTTGACGACTTGCATATCGCAATTAGCGAGTGAATAATAATGGGTTATGAAGAACGTGAGCCTATTGAGGCTACTGTGGCTGAACTAAAGCCACGAATGAAGAATGTCACCATTTCTTTCAAGGTGATCAGCATGGGCGAAGAACGAGAGATTGAATCCCGTAATGACGGAACTTCTCATCGTGTCTGTGACATCACTGTTGGTGATACAAGTGGAACTGTTCAAGTTCCCCTATGGGATGAAGCTATTGATAACATTACAGAAGGCGCTAGCTACAATCTGACCAATGGATACACTGGACTCTTTCGAGGAAACTTACGACTAAACGTTGGAAAGTACGGGAAACTCGAGCAGGCTGAAGAAGCTATCGCAGATGTCAACATGGATGTTGATATGTCAGCTGAAGAGCACGAAGATGACCGACCACGACGAAGTTATGGTGGTGGCGGTGGTGGCTACGGTGGCCGAAGTAGCGGTGGCTATGGCGGTCGAAGTGGCGGCTACGGTGGAGACAGCCGCGGTGGTAGCAGTGGAGGCTATGGTGGCCGAAGCAGCGGTGGCGGTTATGGTGGAGATCGACGTGGTGGCGGCGGCTACGGTGGTAGCAGCGGTGGCGACAGGCGTCGAAGATACTAGATTCTGTTCCTTAAATGAATAATAACAGCAATAGCTGAATAATTGTGAGTAATCAATTATGATCACTCACAAATTTTTATTTTTGTATGTCTTGCGCAGTTCTATTCACATTCATGGATTATGATATTGTAGACATATCGCACCGGTAGTTCAAATGGATGACCACTGATCTTGACGATTTGATATGGATATGTCATGACTGCAGCGGTGCCGCATCCCTCACCTGGATGTGTTTCGTCAACGTAGACCATATAATATGCATCTGTCATAATGATTCGTGTAATATTTGTCAGATAGCCTGATGAACCTCGTTCCCCTTGGAACACTGCAATGAGCATCTCTGAGGTGAAGTTAACAGTGGGCACTTCTGGTATGGGGATATGTCCACTGTATAGTTCTAGCCAGAGACTCTCCCACACTGTCTCATTTGTAATAGTGAAATTAGCTCTCTGTTCATAATTGTATCCTTCACCAAAATCTATCACCTCAAACGGGACATCAGTATACGAAAGAAGACCTAGATTTGGTCCAGCTAATACTAGGAACGAAACTACCAAGACCATACAAATTGCAGTTCCTGCAAAAGCTTTGGTTGAAGCTCCCATGAATTCCACCTCTGTATTGTATGGGCCCTAAATCCATTTAACACCATTGATAATAGAGAATCTGTATCAACTAAAGATTTGATGGTGCGGAGGGCGAGATTTGAACTAACACTTACTGTTCATAGAAGCAACATAATCACACAAATGGTTGTGTTAAATCATTCAATCTTTTAATATGCGCTCTTAAAAGTAATAATATTATCAAATAATGGAATGGTAAGGGAATTACAAGAATAAGCCAAACATGCCATACAACGAAACCGAGTACAGTCGTTACTATGACCTGTAAAACTAGTAGGTAAATTGTTGGTAGCCAGACAGATTTTGCATCTCTCTGCCCATTATAAAATTGATTTAAGATCATAGCAGTATAGAGACCTAGTACACACCAAATCAATCCTACAATGGGCAGCAGAAGCGAAAACGATGGTAAAAATGGAGGTATAATAACACCTAGATCCAACCAGTTTCCAAAGTCGTGAATGTATGTCCATAGCGGGAAAATCCAATATTGATTATTACTTTCAATCATACTACTTGTTGTCACAACACCGTATGGCAACAATATACTCGATGCAAA
>SDOA01000038.1 GCA_004524595.1 Candidatus Thorarchaeota archaeon
TATAGACAGAATTACACAAATCGAAGTACTGACCCTGAAGGACGTGTATGTCATTTGGTGATCGACAAAGAAGGAGCGACAAGTGCCATCATCTTGCGGTTAACCGCGGGGAAGCCTGTGGAATTTCCGGCTGAATTTGTAAGTGATATCGGGGAGAAAGCAGCACTAACCGTGTTGCATCACAAGGATAAAGTTGTCAAACTTTTCCCTGTTGCAAGCGAGGACATCTACCTGCTTAGGATTGAGATCAGTGATTTGTCTCGTAATTTCTTGAAGCAACTGAACTTTGCATTTAATGATGCTAAGCTCAGCGATATTATCTTTACAACTGGTGTATGTCTTCGAGGCGAACGTTGCTATTACGAATGCTATTTCATCCCAGATCAATTAGTTGTTACACTTCCCGAGCTCGAAGAGAGCTTGAAGAAGATACCCGGAGTATCCAGAGTAGTCCTGCGAAAGGTAGCTTGAGCACAGGCCTCCTAACAAGATTAGGCGCCTTGGACCATTGGTCGAACCCAAGCAACCGTCCGCAATAAACTATCATTTGAGAGCCTCAGCAACCTGAGGCTCACTTTGTCTTTTTTTCTAACTGTATGTAAGTAGATGTCGATGTATGTTCGTATGCTGATTTAGTATCATAACTAGATTGAGCATCTTTCAGAGCAGTTCCATGCCTTCTTCTCGTAATTCTCGATAATTTCGGAGATTATCAGGAATGTAAGCATCTAAGAACACATTTAGTATATGTTCAGGGTCTCTCTCAATTCCATAACCTTCGAAGTAGCTGAGCACATTATGAATGTCACGTCGGAGTATCAATTCTACCTTGTTCATATCACTCCATTTGTTGACCGCCTCTGTTTGAGGAACATCAATGATCCAAGGATGGTCATTCCACCATAGGATATTGTAAGCACTCAAGTCACCGTGAGCGTAATGCGCATCTCTATACATCATCAAGTACTGATCAAAAACCTCATTCATCACTACCTCTGGATTCTCCAACTCGACTTCTCTTAGCTGAGGAGCAGGTGTGTTTCCATCTCCGATGAATCTCATTGTCAGATAATTAGCGACACGAGAAATTGGTGTTGGAACTCTGACACCAGCCTTGAAGCAATCTTGGAGAATATCATACTCCTTTACTGCAATATCCTCTAAGAGCCCAAGAATCCAACGTGTCTTCTTCCCGCTTGATTCACGGATATGCCCCTTAGTCATTGACAATTTGTGTGGAGTAGCCCAGAGTCTGTAAGCTTTCAAAATGATTGAATGGTTGTTCCACTTTGCTAGAAAGATTGTTGCTTCTTTTCCGGCACTCATTGGGTATAGAACATCTGTAGCAAGACCAAATGAAATTGCATCTTTTTTGATACTTTCAAAACGTGGTTCTTCTATTAATGCTTTACCGCTAGTACCGCCACGAATTGCATCTCTCTTCTGATCTATCGCAGTTCCCTTCGAGAGAGGATTAAACTTGTCGACCCTACTCATATAGTCCGCCCTCTTCAATATGAGGAACAACATCCTCATCGAAATTCTTAAGGTTCTCAGGAACATATTCAGAGAGAAAGAGATCTACAATATGATTAGGATCTCTTGAGAGTCCATATTTCTTGAAGTATGCCAGCACATTTGTGATGTCCCTACGAAGAAGAAATACAGCAGTCTTCATATCAGCCCAAGGTCCAACATTATAAGCCTGAGGCATATCAATGAACCATGGCTTGTCTTTCCACCAGAGGATATTATATGCACTAAGGTCGCCGTGGACATAGTGTACATCACGATACATTACAATGTAATTGTCTAGAATCTCATCTAGGACAGACTCAGGGTCTTCTAGAGTGACAGTCCTAAGTTGAGGTGCAGGCTCTGTTCCATCACCGATGAACCGCTGGCTAAGATAGTTACCAACTCGTCCGATGGGAGTTGGAACATTCATTCCAGCCTTAAAACATGATAGGAGTATATCAAATTCCTTTGCCGCTAAGATTTGCATCTTTCCGGGAGCAAAGAAGCCCTTCTTCTTGCTAGCCTGTGAAGTAGTCCAGAGTCTATACGCCTTAAGGATTATCGGATGTTCTTTATAATAGGCAAGATAGATCGATGCTTCTTTTCCACTATTCATTTGATATGCAACATCAGTAGCTAGTCTGAATTTGATGGCATCGTCCTTAACCTCACTCAGAGTTATCTCGCGAATCTCGACAGTCCAACCTCGTTGATCTCCTCGTTGAGCGTCTCTCTTTTTAGAGAGTGCACTGGGTTTTTTTGGATTTAGTTTCTCCACTACGCCAGCCAACTTAGACCACCTCTAATCTGGAGAAACTCGAACGGCCTGAGGGACCTGGAGAGTACATCTTCAGGATGTGATCCTCTGTAAGTCCCTTAGGTCGAGGGGTGCTTGATTCGTCATCCTTTGTACTGGAATTTTCTTTTGTTCTCGGGATTTTTTTTGTACTATTTGATTGTCCCGATTGGTTGCTGTGTTTTTGTATATGCAACTTCGATTTTCACTCTCATTGACGAGTTATCACGCATCTTACATTCAAAGCACAAGAATTATTGAAAACAAGAGACCCATTGCCCACGATGTACTTTGAGAAACCTTCATACACGTGCGTGAAATGAATGAGGAACACCCAAAAGTAATGGAGGTCGTTTAGACATCCTCAACGTAGGTGCAGGTATCCCTTGGACTAACAAGTATAACAATCATTGATACACAGACACCTCCGTATTCATTAAATCAAGTTCTCACGTTCATTGTTAGTATATAGGCTTTACGATTTACGTGAGAATTAAAACCAATTATGTCGCATCTTTGATTGGATTTTCTTCTTCAATTTCAACGACTTTTACAGGATTGGTTTCATCGACGTATTTCCATAATAGATAGGCTCCAATCAAACCTAAACCCGACGCCATCCAGAAGGGAACAACCATACCATCGATTATCAAGGGGCCCAGTGGAAACAGAATCAATGAGAAATATGCAAATAACGCACCACCTGCAATTGGTCCAATCGTAGCTCCGGCATTGAAGAAGGCTTGTATAGTTCCAAATAACTTCCCTCGCAAGTTCCAAGGAATAATATCTGCTTGGATAGCCCTCATTGCTGGCTCTGATGTGGACATTGTAGCACTCTGTCCAATCCATACGGCGCTTGTCTGGACAAGATTGGTGGTCAGAGGTAGAACACCGAGAGTAATTCTAGAACCTACAGCACCCCAGACAGCTAATCCTTTTCGCCCACGACGATCGGAATATCTGCCTGCTGGTATTGAAAACATTAATCCGACTGCTCCAGCTCCGGATATGATAAATCCTATGAGACCAATATCTGTTGTAATTCGACTCATCAAGAATAGTTGAAAGATTGGTTGACCAAGACCCATAGCAACACCATTAAACATGGACATAAGATACAATGCATTAATCATTCGACGAGTTTTCAGGTTCATTTCCTTTAATGGTCCTTCAACAATAGGAGTTTCTATTGGATTCGGAATTTCTGGAACCAAAGAAGGCTTTTCATCAATCATGGGTAAGTCGATTTTACCTGGTGCAGTTTCTTTCAAAATAATAGCTGTGATGATTGTAGCTGGGAGTACAATGAGTGCACCAATGAAATAGGGAACTCTAAAGACATCGGGAACTGGTAATAGAAGAAAATCACGGCAGAAATTATAGAGAAGACCACCAACACCAGGTCCAAGAATGAATCCAAGATTTGATACCATCATATAGACACCCAGGCCCTCTCCCCTTCGTTCAGGCCCAATAATATCCATTAGAGCGGCTTCTGCTGTAGGCCAGACCATTGCAGAAACAACACCTTGGAAAGCCCTGACCAATAATAGATGGATCCAGTTTTGTGCTAAGCCAAAAAAAACCATGAGAAGAACATACCCAAAGAGTCCAATAACAATGACTGGTCGTCTTCCATGGGTATCAGAGAAACCACCCCAATAGCGAGCTAATAGAGTTCGAGTCCCCATAAACGTCGCCATCAATACACCAAAGATCAACGAGAAACTTGCGACAACATCAGCAGGTACAATATAACCAGGACCTGGAGGTTGTGTAAGACCTCCTTCAAGAGCAATCAGATAATATGACATGGAAGGAGCAACAACACCAAAACCCAGCATGATCAACATTGCATCAATGGCAAGGACGATGACTCGAGGATTTCTGTAAAGACTATCCTGTTTGAGTAAATCATCAGAATTTGACATTGGCCTGCCTCGTGAGAAGATGGACGAATTCAGGCTGTTAATATAAGTACAGGTTGGGACACATTTCTAAGCCGTTAGGGAAGGATTTATTTCTGTTTCAATACGCCGTCCTACGATTTCCGTTTAAGGGGAAGTAACAATCAAAATAAAGTATGAAACGTTGGATGTTGAATATACATGCCCAATCCAAGTAATCCATTAATCGTTCAGTCAGACAAGTCAGTACTTCTTGAAGTGGACAATCCTCTTTATGAAGATGCCAGAGACTCATTAGCTAGGTTTGCTGAACTTGTTAAATCCCCTGAGTATGTTCACACATATAGAATTACTCCACTTACTCTTTGGAATGCAGCTGCAATGGGAATGACACCAAATGAGGTCATCGCAGCACTGGAGGAGTTTGCCAAATATCCAATTCCTGGAAATATCTCTAGAGAGATTGTTGATTACATGTCCAGATATGGACAACTCTCACTCTACAAGGAGGATTTAGATCTTTTACTCATTTGTGAGAATGAGGATTTAGCTGAAGAGATTTGGGCAAATAGTAAGATCACAGAATTCATCATTGATCGTGTTGATGAAGTCACATTTAGGGTAGATCCATCTAGAAGAGGATTCATCAAACAAGCTTTGATTGAAGTTGGGCATCCTGTAGAAGATCTAGCAGGGTATGTTGAAGGAGAACACCTTCCCTTTGAGATACGAGAAACAACCCTTGAAGGTAAACCATGGGGATTAAGAAAATATCAAGATGATGCAGTTGCGATTTTCCATCATGGTGGAGGAGAAAAGGGAGGTTCAGGTGTCGTCGTTCTACCCTGTGGTGCAGGAA
Source organism: Candidatus Thorarchaeota archaeon (assembly GCA_004524595.1). Next base: position 5,084 of record SDOA01000038.1, read on the forward strand.
AAACGATGGTAGGAATTGGAGCCATGTACAAGCTACAAACATCTACATTAATCTTGGCACCGAATGTGATTGCCGTGAGGCAGTGGATCACCGAACTACTTGACAAGACAACATTGCAGCCTGAGGATATTGGAGAGTATACCGGTGATACAAAAGATATACGTCCAGTGACGGTCGCCACCTATCAAATATTGACTTGGCGTCGCTCGAAATCATCCGAATTTGAGCACTTCAAAATATTCGAGGCTCGAAACTGGGGGCTCATCATATATGATGAAGTACACCTACTTCCTGCGCCTGTTTTTAGAGTGACAGCTGCAATTCAAGCAACTAGACGTCTAGGTCTGACGGCAACACTGGTTCGAGAAGACGATAAAGAAGAGGATGTCTTCAGCTTAATTGGTCCAAAACGATTCGACATGCCTTGGAAGATGTTAGAGGATCAGGGCTGGATAGCTACAGCAATTTGCTATGAAATTCGACTTGATCTGCCGGATAATCTACGGAGAGCATACGCAGTAGCAGAAGATAGAAAGAAGTATCGAATTGCTGCTGAAAATCCAGATAAAATGGATGTCATCAAAGAGATCATAAAATACCATGAAAAGGACAATATACTTGTCATTGGTATGTATCTCAATCAGTTGGACCTCATTGCTGAAGAAGTTGATGCGCCTTTGATCACAGGCAAGACACCCAATGATGTGAGAGCAGAACTCTACGCAGCATTTCGGGAGGGACAACAAAAAATTCTCATTGTGTCAAAAGTAGCTAATTTTGCTTTAGATCTTCCTGATGCCAATGTAGCTATTCAGGTCTCGGGTACATTCGGGTCTCGCCAGGAGGAGGCTCAAAGATTAGGTAGAATCCTTCGACCAAAGAAAGATGGGAGTTTTGCACGATTCTATTCGCTTGTTACAAAGGATACTAGAGATATGGATTTTGGAGCGAAACGTCAGCTATTCTTGACTGAACAGGGTTATCAATACGTCATTGCATCAGTGGATGAAAGAATATGGGAGCGAGCTCCTGAGAGCTTCTTCAGTTGATAAGAAATGAATGCAATCGGGCTAATTTCATCTTAGCATAACTGAGTATTTCATTTCGAATGAAGGGAGTGTTTATACTCGGTTCTACAATGCCTGATTCCATGGAAAGTAATCGTTCTATACTCCATACTACAACATACGATAGAGCTAGAGGACGTAAAAGATTCACAGCATCTCGTATCTTGGGATTTACAAGATGTTGATTATGCTCCATTTCTTGTTTGTAAGAGGCTTCAAGAAGATATGCAATATCATATAGGGGATCGCCGATTGCACACTCTTCAAGATCTAGAAGAACTGCTCTTTGCTTTCTAAATACTATATTAGGAACCCATAGATCACCGTGCATTGTTAATTTTGACCATTCACCATAGGAATCAGTTGTAGACAACAAATCAGAATACAAGGAACTGAATGATTGTTCCATTCGAGTTACTTCCTCAGAACCTCTAGGGAGCCATTCATGATTCTCTACAGATTTTTGAATCTTAATGAGATATTCCGAGGGTGAATTATATAATGGTATATTTGGAGGATTCAGTTGCGTGAGAATCCGAAGAGACCGCTTTAACGATTGAACTTGCACGGATGATAAATCAACTAAAGAATTATACACATTCCCGTCTACAAACTCGAAAAGTATGAAGGGAGTTTCTTTAGAATCATTAAGATGCCCTAAATCCAAAGGCACAGGAGATATACCTGACTTACTAATGAATTGACCAATCTTGAATAGATGGGCATATGGATTGGTCTTATTATTCTCAGTAGACCATGGTAGTTTGAGAACAAATTCGATGTTTGAATCATGACCATGGATATTTAGGTTTGACCAACCTCCCAAAGAAATAGGATCTAGACTGACTCCGCCTTCCAGAATATCACTAGAATGAAATAGTAAATCCGATAATTCCTCAAGACTGTGTCCGTGGATTCTTTTGATGTTTTGTTTCATCATTACTACTAAAATAATCATGACAACTTCTAAAAGGGTGTCGGGAAGGTCAAGTAGTATGAACGGGAGAGATATACTTCTTGTTTTGGCACACTTATTTAGGATAAGAGGTGACGAGGTTTCCATTGATGATGCAATTGACTTTCTCTCGTTTAGGTGCAGATATGGAGCACCAACAGAGGTAAGAAAATTACTATCTATGGCATTAAAGAATGAAATGATATCTAGAGATGTGGATAAGATATATGCTGAGTTCATCTTTGATAAACAGAGTCTTCCATTGAACTTATCAGCTGCTCTTCAAGATAAAGTCCGATTCCAAAAAGAGATTGAGCCTATGTTTTAAACCAATTCAGAGGCGTAACTCGCAATCGATGCAAGTAGAGCTGCAAGATGAATGAAGGAATTTTTCCCTTGCAACATTCGATAGTCTATTTCAGCAACACGATTCAAAACTTTACTAAGGATAAGTGGATCAAACGGACGCTTCACAAGGTCTCTTTCAATTTCAAGTAGTACTTCTTGAGGCTCATATCCATCAATTGCAATTAGATTTCTCATAATTTTCCTGGCATCTCGAAATGATCCGTCAAGACTTGCAGTTACAATTTCTCGTGCACTTCTTATTAGAGGAGTATCAGAATGCTCATAGACAATATCCTCGGTAACTGTATTATTAGCAGTTGCAGATATTTGAAGAAGATTGATTGCGCGTCGCATATCTCCAGAGGATTCACGTGCAATTGATTCAGCAGCTTTGTCGTCTATCTTTACTCCTTCTTTTTTGGCAAGATCGCGAATATATTTCGCAATACTATCCTCAGATATAGAGGGAAATTTTACAACGGAACATCGAGATATGACTGCTGGACTCCAGCCAGATAAGGAGGGGGTTAGTAGAATAAATCGACAGGCATCGCTATACAATTCCATAGTTCTACGGAGTGCCTGTTGCATGTTATAGCTAAGTGCATCAGCTTCGTCAAGCACTAAAATCTTTACCTTTTCATCGGTTACTGTAACAGTTGAAGCAAAGAAGCGAATAGCCTCTTGAAGTAGTTGACTTCGATTTGGTGGGCTTGTCTGTCCTCTAATCTTAAGATTGGTCTGAGCCTCTCGATAGATTACTGACATGTACTCATCCAGTTCAGTTCGCTCATCACGGCTGAGTTTTGCTATTTCTTGGACACTGCGCTTCGCATCAGTTATCGACATATCCGAAATATCACGGATGTTTAAAGATTTGAAATTCGCAGTGTAGCTACTCCCTAGGATTTCTCGTGAAAAGATATCAGCCGCTGTAGTCTTTCCCGTACCAGATGGACCATAGAAAATCATGTTAGTTAGTGTATTTGATTCCGCCAAGGATTTTAGTTGATTTATTGCTTGTTCTTGGCCAATGAAGTCTTTCCATTTTTGGGGTCGATATTTTATACACCATAACAAAGGTTCCAAGATTACACCCATTTGATAAACTCCAGTTCTCAAAATAAGCTTGTTTCTTCTTGAATACGAGCTTGCAAGGAAGGCATAGAATTCTGCGAATGTTCAATTGTGGCACAACCAAAAGCATCTTAAATGATGAAAAAGCTCGTCGCTTGTTTGTTAGAAGAAATTTCTATGGGTAGGTCATTGCAATGGCAAGAGAGTCGCTTGAAAAAGAATTAGAGCACCTGTTTAGAGAGGACCTACTTGCTGCATGCAAGCTATGGGGAATTGATGTTACAGGGAAAGACACAGGCGCATCGCTAATAGAGATGGCAGCGCAAAGAATGAAGGTACCTGAAGAGAGAGAGAGAGTCTTTGATAGTTTTACTCCATTGGAGAGAGACCTTCTAGGAATTCTGACACTAAGTGGAGGCGCCATGAGTTATGATAGGCTTAAACCATTCAGAAAGATTTACAGCTATGGACAATTGAACCAAACGGAAAGGGATCTAAGAAAAAAAGGAATAATCATTCGGCGAATGATGAGCAGACTTACTGAATTTGGAAGGGAAGTTGCGGAGTTCAAAGTCTTGGATTTTTTCATTCCTCACTTGAAAGAATACTTTGAGAGAGCTCCAACATACGATACTGAAAAACCCAAGAAAGCGAGAAATATTGTAGATGAGAGGGATACATTACTCATTGATATGCTGATTCTTATTGCATATATAGCAAAACATGATGTAAGAATGACATCCTCATGGGAATTTCCCAAACGCGAAATTGACCATATTATGGAAGCAATGTCAAAACCAACAGAGGAACGTTTTGAGATTGTGCAAAGATTTGCTCGAAAAGCTGGAGCATACACCATCGCAGAGGGGGACAAAGTTCTTCCTTCAAAAGTGGATGTGTTATTCGCTGGAGAACAATACATGGTTGCGAAGCGTTTTCTAGTTTCAGCACTTGGTAGAACCCGTGCGATTTGGGCAACTCCAGATCAACCTACAGAATATACATTGAATCTTGCCATATGTCGTCTAAGAGAAAGTACTCAAGAGGATTGGATTAGTGTTGAGGAACTTCGGGATTGGATTCGTAGCGAGCTCTTTCAAGAGAATCAGCCATTGAAATGGATTCAGGTTGACGATGATAGAGTCCAGATGGCTTTAGAAACCCCGATTCTCTTAGGATTAATTGAGGCAGCTTACAAAGGAAAGAAACTTTTAGCGGTCAGCTTGACGGATGTTGGTGAGCATGTTCTCAAGGAAAAATCTCCAAAACCAAAACCAGCAGGCAGAGAAACGTTCATTGTGCAACCTAACTTCGATATCACCGCATTCACAACAGAGATGGAATACCAAAAGCTCTATCGTCTTATGATCATCGCGGAACCAGTGCGAACAGATGTTGTTAGTACATTTAAAATTACTGAGAAGTCAATCTTTGAAGCAATTGAAATTGGATTAAGAGAAAAAGACCTCCTCGGATTTCTCACTGCTGAAAGCAATAAACCAATCCCAGCCAATGTTGAACGATCTATTAGAGATTGGACCTCACAGACGACCTTTACCACAATTTCAGAGGTATCACTCTTTGAGACTGAAACTGAAAGAGATTTAGAAATGCTAATGTTGATACCAGAGTTTGAATCTCAAGTTGTAAGAAAAGTTGGACCAACAGCAGTTATTCTGACAGGGGATATAGATCAGCTCAGTGATACTCTGAGAAAACGAAAATGCATGGTAAAGAGAGCCAAAAAAGAAGAAATACCAGAGGTAACTCCGGGAACAGAGATAACAGAACAGGTCCTGCTCTATGGTACAGAGCAGATTGTAGAGGATGTACCTTGGGATTGTGAGGGGTGTCCAGCTATTCAATCATGTAATAAAATAGTTAGACGAAAAGCAAGATCACAAAGAGGTGCAAGGTCCTGAGCAATGTACTTCCAAAGGAGCTTTCCGGGCACTTCTTTGGAGTAGGGAGTCTTGGCGAAACAGATTTGCATATTCCTCCTCAATATATTAAGAACCTGAAGATACCATATTCATTCCAAGTCACAGCTCTTCATGATGAAGACATGATACGGCAATTTGCCGTACTTGCTGATGGATTTGAGGATACCGGAGACTTCATACTTGATGTTGATATTCATACATACAGAGAGATAACAAGTGATGATGAACCTCTTCTGCTTGAAGAGAAGAATCTCCATAGTCTATTTTCATTGATGGATGGAACAAGGTACCCATATTTCAAGACACAGCAGACTGCCCCCGCTACTATGGGATTTAGTATCAGAGGTTCTGATGGAAAGCAGTTAATCAACAGGCACATGTTCCATTTTTTTGAAAGTCTAATGCGAAGAATCGCTATGGGTCAATATGAGCATCTATCCAAATTTTGTGACTCGATTATCATTTGTCAGGATGACCCAGGACTGGGATTCGTCAAACAGATGGTAGAATCTGGACACCTTACAGACCTATCACTCGAACAGATTGTAAAGATGACTGATGGTATATATCCCAACCAAGTAATTCCAGCATACCATTTTTGTGATGACTGGAGAAATTTGGTTCATGATGGATGGTATCCTTTATGGGAGAGTAGAATCAAAATCATCCATATGGATGTTATTCGTTACCCACCAACTATCGATTCAGAGCAGACCGAGAAGATAAATGAATTTCTGAAAAAAGGAGGAGGACTTGCCTTAGGTGTTTTACCAAACGTAGATGATGCATTTGAAAAACCAGTTCTAGACACTCTTAGAGATAACCTGATCAGAATATTTACTGATTTCCACAAGAGCGGTGTGGACTTAGAATTGGTGAAAAACAATACTATGATTTCTACTCAATGTGGTCTTTCGGGTGCTAGTCCTAAATTAACAAGAGAGATACATGACCTAAGTTGGGAGTTCAGGACCATATACATGGAACAAATAGAGCAGCTAGTTCGTTGATTGTCGATGTGAGGGATATGCTTAAGAGAAGGAATTCTAGGTCGAAAACCTGGCTTTGGACAGTGAAACCATGGAAGAAGAAACAAAAGAACCTGGCTTAATAATGAAGTTCGTTCAAGATTATAGGTTGAAGATGCTCATCCCCGAAATGTTAGTTGTGTTCGGTGTTTGGTATTTTCTACCAAATCTAGGAGTGACATTCTATGAAGGAAATGTATACGAGTCTTTTGGAATCTTCATGTATCTTTTCCAGCCACTATATTTCCTACCAAGCGGACTCCTCCTTGTGGCTGCAGTGTTCACATTACATGGAATCTATCCTCTAGATAATTATCACGAAGGAAAGATTTCAGAATTGCCTAAAGCTGCAACCATCATGATCATAGTATCGTTCTTCTTCTTACCAGTTTTAGTAGCAATGCAGATGCTTGGATACTATATGACAGAGGCTACAGAATTCTTTTCCAGAAATCCATTCTGGGAGCGTGTTGAGAGTGTCGGAGACCTGTTATTCTATGCTGGGCCAATGTTCTTTGTAGGTCTTCAGTGGTGGTTACTCCTACCTGTATTCTTCTTGTCGCAAGGAGTTGATGGTATTCATAAGGTAGCGCATCATGAAACCTCCAGTGAGAAAATTACTACAGTATTTTATTTCCTATGGGCAATAACAATGCCAATCTTTTTTGATCCCATTGAAATTCTTGCTATGGTAGCTTTGTCTATTCCAGCCTTTGCATTCTATAGCTATATTCGTCCATACTACACCTATGTGACTGCTGTACACACTCTTACCTTTGGTATTCTTGCAGTAGTTACTATAATTCTCGGACCAATGCTACCACTCATGGATTTATGGATTCCTGGATTTATTCCGCCACACACACCAGATAAGCTCTGGATAGATTTCGTTCTGAACCCAATGATGTTAGCAGTCGTCGGGGCAATTGTAGTTGTAGTTGTGATAATAGCAGCATATCTTACTCACAGAAGATAAGATAGAATGGAAGTGCAATCTGCACTTTATTCAAATTTTCTTTCAAGGGAGTTGAATAGATAATGATGGAGTTTTAAAAGGTTGGTTTACGCGTTGCAAGATCTTCATCTTCTTCTCTGAGCTTATGCTGGAAAGGCCTACCCTGTCCATAGATTGCAGGGTCTTCGTGTCTGGTTTTGCCCATGATAACAAGAAAACCGACTGATTGAATAGCTACTGATCCCATGGCGATGAGAAGTACTTCTGCTCGGTAAGGATGAGTAAACATACCAAACAACCAGACTGTAGTGTAAACGAGAGCCTGTATGATAATACCTGCAAGGAGCATTAAAACCCATTTGTTAGTCCAATTTGTCATTGAAGAACACCTGCGTGTTTCTAAATCAGAGCCAAGAAGGGCAGCAATTAAAGATGTCTGTTATGTCAAGAGAGATTCACTGCATTATAGTTATCCTTCAATTTTGTTGCGAGAAAGGCAGCGAGTTTTCTAAAATCACTTGTTGAAACATGGGGTACAGTGTTTGATCTCTTGGGAATCTCAAACCTTGCAACAATCACAGTCACCTCGTCATCCATTGAATATTCCAGAAGTGCCGGATATTTTGTACGAATCCTATGAATTTCCTGGGTTTCTTCAACTGGAAAACCCTTGTACACGGTTCCTACAAGGTAAGGATATGCAAATCCGGAATGTGAAACCTGCACCTTAACCTGCACTGATTCGGGAATCCCTTGAATATAGGATTTTACTTCAGCATCGAAAATAGTCTGAGTACCAGCACGAACACCGAGCTCAACATTCATACCCGCTCGAATTCCAGCAACACCTTCCAACTCGCGAGCGAAATTATAAGTATCACCTTTTAACGGGGCTTTGAAGAACTCCTCAGCATCAATTGTTGGAATTCTAAAACCTATCACAAACCCTGCAACTGATAAAATTGTGTAGAAGATACTAATGATTAAAATCGAATCTATGAAAGGATTGATTAGCAGAATGGTGAAGGTTTGGAAAATAATCAAGAAGACTCCAATAGCACCAACAATTAGCATCATGCAGCAACAAGAACAATAGTCACCAGGGTGAGCATAGAGGTCCCCATAAGCATCTTCGTAACCCTCAACCATCTCCTCATATTCGCTAAAACTGACCCATACTTTACGTTTTATCCATTCTCCAGGAATGTAGTCGATTGCCTTCTTTGAACCATATCCCATTCCTAGAGATAGTAGAAAAAGTAGCATCGGCAAGACAATGTTTACGAGAAATGAACGCGACTCGTTTTCATAGAAATTATACAATAAGACTCCAACAACAATAAATGATAGAAGGACAAGTACATAGATTCTATTTACTTTCCCCTGTTTGCTATAATCAATGATTTTGCCTTCGCTCAATTTGTATCCTCCTTTGATTGACCATATTCATACCAAGAAATAAGACCATCGCTTACGTTTTTCTTTAGAGATAGATCCTTGAGTCTGTATAAAAGTAGTAATATCTTCAAGAACTTCCTCAAGGAGTTCCACATCTTCACTATATTCGATATACAACATTACTGTCTTCTTAATTAATTCCACAATCATAACTGAATTTGTAGGTAAAGCAATCTCACCAACGAGTATAGGTTCATCTGATAGTCCAGTTTCTAGCAATGACCGGATTATAGAAGTGCCTTGACGAGAATACTCTAAGCATTCCATCCAAGCCACACTCTCGATTCCTTCAATACGAGCAATGGGTGTTGGATCTCTAATGGTATAGAAACCACGGTCTTCACCAATATTGACACGAATACCAGACCAAAAGATACCAGGGAGAGAAAAAAGAAACTGCACGGTCTTTCGATGTTTCTTACTATCATGAGTTGGAAACTCCTTCGTTGCTGAATTTGGAATTGCCTTGAAAATAGCAATTCCTACAACTAAACCGAAAAGCATCACCATCAGAGCTAATATGAGTGGTGTAAGACCAATGATGAAACTATTGGTTCTCATTAATATAAAAGGTATGAAAAGTATTCCCAGATAGAGGAGGATAGCAACGAAGAAGGATACGTAATCTAGTGAAGAGAGAATATATCTGTAATTTAGATGGTAGTCTTTTATCATTGCCTCATACTCATTTTCATCAACCTCACGTATACGGAAGTTCCAATGAGGGATTGCAAGCTGAACTCGATCTTTCAATTTCCAAATTAGCAGACCAAGAATTGGAATTAGTATAACAAGAAGAAATGACATCCAACCAAACCAGATATATGGAAATTCATAGAGTGTCACCATTTGATATTGGGATATTTCAAAACCTATCAGAGCCCATATTTGTAAAAGAATGAAGATAGCTATCTGGTATGGAAATGCAGATTTTGTAACTACTAAATCTTCAGACATTGTTCCTTTCATCACGTCCAGGTGATCTCATCACCTTTTCTTATACACCCACTGCATTAATCTTAGCAAGGAGTTCTCTAAGCGAATCTGTATCCTTGCGGGTCTTCACAAACTCCCGAATCAATAATGCAACAGCAATTTTTGTTATCAGCTTTACATCTTTCACACCAGGATGGTCAACATCCGAGTCAAGAGGATTCTTGACATAGTATCCAATTTCATCAGGATGAACATATTTTCGGAAATTACGATCTGTCGATATCCACCACCAGACTACTTGAGGTTTATCATCAGTCTCGTAAATTCGACAGAGGACTTTTGTGATTGCTCCAAGATCATCGCTCCAAGACTCCATGTAAGCTTCCTTTTCAATCCCTTTAATTCTAAGAAGAACCCGTGGTTGTTCATATATTACTAATTCACCATTGATTGCTTTGTCCAACACAATATTGACCTTTGATACTCCTTCGATCCTTTCTTGCATCTTTGCAATCTTTATGGCTTCCCGGATTAATGGAAGTGTAAAGTCATTCGAAGCCGCGTTTGAGGTCGATTTAAAGGAGCCATATAAGGTGACTGAGAATAGAAGGGCAAATGAAATTCCAAATATAGATGGAGCATATTCAATGATTTGAGAATCCTCTAGGAATGAGTATACAGGAATAGATGCAATTAATACCAATAGAACTATTGGTGTGAAAAACATCCAAAACTTGCTATCAGCGACAAGACGAGAATTCCGTCTGTTATACTCTCGTGGTAGATTTTTTGCTTCATCTATCGACATTAAGATAGGTTCAAAATCCCATTCTGGGCGATTGTAGATAACGACCTGTCTTTTGTATCTCCAGCCATAATAGTATGTTAAAGCTGCTATCAAGATAGGTAGTCCAAAATACATTGTGAGAAAGGATGTCCAATCCCAGGTCAAATTGGGCATAAGGATGGGTAAAACGAAGTAACCAAGAAGGGTACTAAAACCAGTTCCTATCACAAAAAATGTATAGAACAAGGACATCGATTTGTAGGATACTATTTCTGTCACTGTGACTCCACCCTTGGCTATGCTCCAGACTTAATATTGACTCTTTAAGGATTACTACTTTGTCATTATTTCTTGTATCCCGGACGTTAAGTTTATAAAGATAAAAAGAAATCAATTAACTATAATTAATTTTTTCAAGGAGATGAATGATAATGGTAAAAGTTGGAGACAAAGCTCCCTTGTTCACTACAGCCACCGAGTCAGGTGAGAAATTCAAACTAAGCGATCACAAAGGCAAGAAGATTGTCCTGTATTGGTATGTCAAAGATAATACTCCAGGATGTCAAGCTCAGTCTTGCTCCCTTCGAGATAACTACGAGATTTTTGCAGACAATGATGCGGTCGTTGTGGGAATCGCACCAGGAACAGCAAAATCCCATCAGAGCTTCAAAGAGAAGAACAATCTACCATTCCCATTACTTCTTGACGAAGATAATAAGATTGCAGAACTCTATGGAGTCTGGGGTAAGAAGTCAATGTATGGGAAAGAGTACGAGGGAATAATTAGGACAACATTTCTGATAGATGAGAAAGGGAAGATAGCCTCAATCCTAGGTGGACCTGAAGGAATCGAAAAAGTCGACACAAAGACACATGCAGACCAAATTGTTAAGGTCTGGAATCTAAAAGTATGAGGGATTAGATTTGTTGAAAGTTGGAGATAAAGCTCCTCAATTCATAACATCTGATGAGGAAGGAAATCCATTCTCATTAGAAAAACATAGGGGCAGCAAACTTGTGGTATATTTCTACCCGAAAGATTTCACACCAGGCTGTACAGCGGAAGCCTGCTCAATTAGGGATAGCTACACCCTTTTCGAGAACTCAGGGATTCCTATCTACGGAATATCTGGAGGAGATGCAGAAACACATCAGAAATTCAGAGAGAAGCATAATCTTCCTTTTCCGATTCTCATGGATGAAGACTACTCAATAGCAAAACTCTATGAAGTTTTCAAACCAGTAAAGATACTTGGTAAAGAACTACTAGGTGTGAAGAGAGTGACCTTTCTAATCGACGAGGAAGGTAATATCGAAGGTATCTTTGGTGGTGATGAGGGATTGGATAAGGTGAAATCTTCAGAGCATGCAGATCAAATCCTAAACTTTTGGGGTCTAAAACTCTAATTAGACATCATAATGAGCAACGAGGTTTCGCTACACTACTCAAATAGATAACGCTCTCATGAACTCCATCAAGATTCAAGAGAGTGTTCATCTCATCATCATAGATTGCCCCAATCTGACAGCTACCACAGTCTATTGCTTCAGCAGCCAGAGCAAGATTCTGTGCAATGTGACCAGCATCGAGGAATATGTATCGATATGCTCTCTGAAGATACTTCCATTTTGACCGGTCAAAGACAGCACTCCAGATGAATAAAACAGCCGCATCATGTGCTATCTTCTGGTCAAGAGCTCCAGCCTGTACCTCTTTTCTGAAATCGCCCGTTCTAATCAACTCCAGTTCATGGTCACCAATGACATAGTGATAGATGCCTTTTTTCAACTCATTAACACGATTCACATATAGGTAGGTTTCAATGGGATAGAGACCTCCCGCTGATGGAGCTGTCCTTAGTTTGAACTCAACATTAGAACCTCTAATTGTTTCGCGAATGCCTTGAGTTGCCCAGAGTAGTTGTGACAGTTGCTGAAGAGAGAGGAAATCTTCAGAATATGCTCTCACACTCCTTCGTTTTGCAATTACAGTCCAGATGCCAAGACCATCCACCAAATCTGGTTCTGGTAAGGCTATTCGAGGTACATCTTTGTATACCTTATATTGAAGGGGTTTATTCGACCAGTCAAGATAGTGTTCTGGTAATTTTCCGCGCTCATATTTTGTGCTTAGTAGATATTCATCGCCAATGTGAGATTTCATAGTTCATCCTAGGTTGAACTTGGATTTTGGTCTTCTGTTTTATCGAATTCCCTTCTAGACTACATAGCACGGTATATCTCAAGAGGAGGATCAACCTCATTGATAGTCTTGTTGTCAGTGCTCCACGAAACTATCTCTCCGCCCCAAGATGGCTCAAGATTACATCTCTGACGCAGATATACATGCACCCAGTCTGATGGAGCTATCATTACATGCCATGCGACCTCCATTTCCCATTGCTCAGACATAAAGAGGTAATGAGTGACAACAAGGATACCTGCAGTATTATAGATTGGAATCCATTCGGTGGTTTCATTGATTCCGAATTCAGGACAATTCTCAGATAGATAGTCCACAAACACATCTCTCATCTCAGCTGCATAAGGTAATTCACAGCTCGTCCAGTTCAAGACATATAGAAGAGCAACATCCTTTACAGTCATAGAACCAGAAGTCAACGTGAGTTCGATCTCAATACACTGCTCTAAGTTGCTTGCAGTGGGATAGACAAAGACCTCAATTAATTTGGTCTGAGCCCAATAGACGTAATCAGTTTCCACAGTTTGATTTGTATGAATCTCAATATCGCATTCTGTTAATTCTCTATTAGTAGTAATTTCCACGAGGAACCATCCAACATCGTCTGGAATGGTGTTCAGGTGGTCAGGTACGAATTCAATCGTCAATTGACCAGAATTCATTGACATCAATACTATTCCAAGCACACTTACAACAACAATCAGTGATAGACTCACGCCTAATACTAAACGATTAGATGGCTTCATAAAACTCCACTCTTTGTAAAATAGTAATTTATTCGTTTAAATAGTATAGGAATAGCGTAATATGTTCAACAAAAAGAGTGTCTAAGTCTTCTTTGTATTCATAATGAACAATGAAATCCTTATGATTCCAAAGATTTAGAGAGAATACAAGCTTTGCGTTCAGAGCATTAAAGTTCATCAAGCCGTTCAAAAAATCTTGTCCTAAGAAGATAGACTTTAATAAAGGTGCGAAAGAGCCGGACTCAGTAGACAGCACCAATATCGGTCAGTCTAGTCAATGAATATATCAGGAGCACTATGTAATGCCTGAAGAAAAGCTCTCTGTTGATGAGTTAAAGAAAAAAGCTGAGAAGCCCGGCAAGGATGCAATGATCATGCATCCCTTCTACAAGGGTAAGATTCAATCTATTGGAAAAGCCCCAGTACGCGACTTCTCTGATTTCGCAATCTGGTACACCCCTGGTGTAGCTAAACCATGTTTAGATATAAAGGACAATCCTGACAAAGCATACGACCATCTAAATAAAGGAAATATGGTAGCAGTCGTTAGCGATGGTACACGAGTACTCGGACTCGGTGACATCGGACCACTAGCTGCTGGACCTGTGATGGAAGGGAAAGCTATTCTTTTCAAGTACCTTGGTGGTGTAGATGCATGGCCAATCTGTATTGATACTAAAGATCCCGACAAAGCCATCGAATTCGTCAAGATATTGCAACCATCCTTTGGAGGAATCAATTTAGAAGATTTCTCCAAGCCAAAATGCTACAAGATACTTGAGGAACTGAGAAATGATCCAGAGGTAAAAATCCCAGTTTGGCATGATGATGCCCAAGGAACAGCAACAGTTGTTCTTGCTGGGGTTTTCGGCGGATTAAATGTTGTCAAGAAGGATATTGAAAACGTCAATGTAGCAATGTTAGGAGTGGGTGCTGCAAATACAAGAACTGCATACCTACTAATTGCCGCAGGTGTTGATCCCAAAAATATCGTGATGGTTGACAGCACAGGTGCAATCTATGCAGACCGTGAAGATATCGTTGCAGAGAAGGATCATGACACCTTCAAATATGACCTCGCACAGAAAACTAATCCAGAAAGGATGACCGGAGATCTCGGTGAAGTCATTGAAGGAATGGATGTCCTCATCAGTGCTTCACGACCAGTCCCTGGAACCATCAAGAAAGAATGGATTACAAAGATGGCCAAAGACGCCATTGTCTATGCGTGTGCTAATCCGCTACCAGAAATATGGCCTTGGGATGCTAAAGAGGCAGGAGCGAGGATTGTTGGTACTGGTAGAAGTGATTTCGATAACCAAATCAACAACTCCCTAGGATTTCCAGGTATCTTCCGTGGAACACTTGATGTCAGAGCAAGTACTATCACTGATGAAATGTGCATAGCTGCAGCTCAAGCTCTTGCAAATCTTGGTGCTAAACAAGCCAACGAACGCAAGGTTATCCCAACAATGGACCAGTGGGAATTGTATCCCGCTGAAGCTACTGCTGTCGGTATGAAAGCTATTGAACAGGGCATAGCCAGAAAGCACTGGGAAGAAAAAGATCTCTACAAACACGCAGAGGATATCATCCGAGTAGCTCGTGGTATGTCAGAGATGCTCTACAAACAAGGCTTCATTCCCAAAGCTCCTAAAACATAGAATGTCTGTTAATCTGTAAAGTCAAGCGGCGGAAATCCGCCGCTCATACACTTTTTGATGTTAGATCTTGGAATCGAAAATTCAGATTGTGTATGTAGCTCATTTCATTACTTTATTAAGATTCGAAAGAAAATTGCTATCATGTAACTGCCTATAAATCCAAACAGGGAGAAAAATAGATGTCTTTTGAAAAATGTGGACAATGTGGTTCTTGCGTAAAGTTATGTCCAATATTCGACGCAGCTGGTGAAGAGCAGTTCTCTCCTAGAGGGAAACTCTACATCCTGCAGATAATGGACCAGATTCAAGAAGATAAGGAACTGGGAAAGGAATTTCGTAGATTACTCTTCCAATGCACATTGTGTGGACGCTGCGAAGAAACATGCTCATCCGGTGTGGATTTGTTGAAGATATGGCATGAGCAACGGTTAAAGGCGACCGAAGCAGCGCCTGAAGAATTTGCATATTTGGAATCACTAAAAGATGCACTTGTGAATGTGAAAAATATCTATGGACTCGCTGCAGAGGATAGAGCGATTTATTGGATGGATGAATTGGAAGATGACATTCCGGGAATTTCTGATAGAATCTATGAAGAAGGAAAGACTGCAGATACAATGGTCTTCTTGGGATGTCTTATGTCTTTCAGAGGAAGTCAAATTGACGTTGTACGAGCTCTTTTCCATACACTTGAGAGGCTTAACATTGACTATCTAACAATGGGGGCAGAGGAATTTTGTTGTGGTCATCCGCTTTACTTAGCTGGTAATGAAAACGGAGCGGATGAACTGCGAAAACACAATAAAAAAGTGATAGAGGCAGCTAAAGCAAAGAATGTAATCACCTGTTGTCCAGGATGTCTTATTCAACTCAAGAACTATCATAATCTGGAAGGTGTTGAAGCTCTCCATCATACCCAATTCTTTGATAGAATCTTAGAAAGCATCCCAAAATACCATCAAAAAGAACCATTCTCATATCACGACCCTTGTGAGCTCCATCGTATCCTCAGTATAAAAAAAGAACCTCGTTCGCTACTTTCTAAACTTGGCGCAGAATATAAGGAAATGAGCCTCACGTGCTGTGGAGGAGGTGGACTTCTAAGAATGACAGATCCAAATCTTAGCGAAAAAATCATTGAATTAAGAGCTGCTCGCGAAGGAGTCCAAAATACGACTGTACTTACTGCTTGTCCCTCATGTAGAGAGCAACTACTGAGTGTGAATTTAAGAACGAAGGATATTGTGGAGATACTAGCAGATTCCTTAGAAGAGGGGGCGAGATAGATGAAGTTGAGAGATGTTGTAATGGGTGCAAATGCTTCCATATATAGAAAATTGGACTTTAGCAAAATCAAGGGTGTCTATTACCCAAAAACCGAAATGGAGGCCCAAAAAGCTATCAAATTCGCTAGTTCGAAAGGGCTTGATATTATTCCAAAAGGAGGGGGTTCGAGCTTGAGTGGGGCATGTACAGGAGGAAACCTAGAAAGGTTTTTTATCAGCAGTTTACAGATGAAAAAAATTCTAACAATTTCTATGGATGAGGGATATGCAGATATTCAAGCTGGCGTCACTCCTAATGAAATCAATGATAAGTTGCAGTCATTGGGAATGAAGTTCTGGGTAGCTCCAAGCAGCAGAGATGTTGCCACTGTTGGAGGGATAGTCGGTACTGATGGTGGAGGTAATGATACGTGGGTAAATGGAACAATGCGCGACAATATGCTCCGAGTTAAGATACTTACCTATGATGGAAAGCTACTCACGATAGATAGGAAAGGGGTCAAGTCAGATGACCCAGATCTCGAAGAAGAACTCAATAAGATACAATTCACTCTAGATGATGTTGCAGGGTCACATGGTACGCTTGGGTTTATTACTGAAGTAAGAGTGATGATACGACCAAATATTAAGGAGAAGACCGTTGGAGCAATAATCGAATTTGATGACTACGATACAATGGGTACAGCTATCGCTCAAATGATAAGACAAGAGTGTCCAATACAGTACGGTGAGGCCATAGTAATGGCACATGATGAAGTTCGGGAAGGATTGAATCTACCTATTCTAATCCTAGAATTTCCCAAAGATTTTGAGATGACAGTTTGTTACGAAAATGTCAAGGAAATAAGCCGCTCAGAACTTGATAAGTTAGAGAAGATGCGAATTGAGCTTCCAAAACGGAATCCAAAATCAGGTATTCAATTTGCTTTATTCGAAGATTATGGAATTCATGGAAAAAGCTTGGAATATATGGAAAACACAATTGGTGAAATTGACTCACTTCTTACAGAATATGGTCTTACACCATTTGCCAAGTATGGGCATGCACCAAGCAAATGGTATTTGGGTGATAACACCCCAGCATATGGTCTTATTATGCACTCCCGTGAAATCAAGCCTGAAAACAAGAGTGGTCAGGATATCTACAAATCAGTTAAGGCAATTGTAAAATTATGTGACGAACTTGGGGTGACTCCTAAACCAGAACATAAATGGCCATATAGTGATGAAATCAAAAAAGCTCGCTTATCCAAGATACGAGAAGTCCTCGATGGTGGATTCAACTCTTTTATTTTTGAATCGGATTGCGCTACTGGAACGCTTTCATCAATGGTTTGAGAGAAAAAGAATACTTTCGGTGACGTCTCTGAGGTGTTTATATAGACACACCGAGACCAGTGTTTGATAAGAATGGTCCGCCCGCATCGTAGCCCAAAAGGTCTTTTCGATCCATACTATGTCCCTGAGAAACTCCTATATCGCGACAGGGAATTGGAAACTGTAAAAGGTGTCTACAAGGACTCATTCGAAGAAGAATATGGTGTAAACTGCCTTGTACACGGAATAACAGGAGTAGGAATGACTGTCTTCTCGAGGTATTTCCTCACAAAACTTGTACCTCAGCAGTTTAACGCTTACACAGTCTATGTGGACGCCAAACACAAAGATACACTAGAAATAATCTCAGAATTAAATGATAAAATCCATCAGAAAACAAACAGACCTATTACAGTCGCGTTTGATCTTGATGTGCTGTGGATGCAGTTTAAGAGGACTGCTACCTCGACTGATAAGAGAACAGTGTTCGTCATTGACAATATTGATCAGGCTAATGAGGAGGTATACTCCAAACTTGCTAGACTATCAAAAGAGATCAATGCGAATACAATTGGAGTTTTGAACAGTCATGACTATCGGATGTTGACAAAACTTCCTGCGACACACATGTCGTACGATTTTGAGATTCCTCTCGATACCTATACTCAATCTCAACTCTATGACATAGTAAGAACACGTGTTGAGGATACATTTCCTCTTGGATTGACTGATGATGTTGTTCGATATATCACAGATCTTGTTGTTGAATTTGATGCTTCAAAACCGAAGACTACAGTTGAAGCATTGAAAGCTCTATGGCCTCTAGCCTCTAGAGGTGAACAAATAGATGCTGATACAGTTAGAAGTGCAACAGCTGGCATCACAGCTTTCGCCCATGATAATGACTACATGGACTTGATTGACACAGTGAGTATGAATGATTTCATGACTCTACTCGTGCTTGAAGCATTCTGTGAACATCTCATGCATTACAAGACGGAAACCTACATTGACCGTGGAACACTTAATGAGCTGATAATGATAAAGTGTGAAGAATTGGGTGTCAAATTCATTGCTCAAGATGTTGAGAGAAGCCTGCAAACCCTCATCTTTCAGAGTATCGTATTTGAATCAGGATATTCAAGAAATCTACTATATATCTTAGTACCTCCGGACATCTTATACGATGCAGCAGTCAGCCTCAGACGTGAACTTGCACGAAGAAAGTAAAAGTAGAATGAATGAAGGCCGGAGAACCGGCCGCTCATTCAAGAGTGTGTATTTTTATGGTCGCTTTTCCGCAAACTCAGCCTTTACCCAGTCTGCGAGACCATTAGAACCCTGGAGATTACCTACTTCACCATCCCAGTTTGAAGGAGTGAGAACTGCAATCCAGCCTTTGCCATAAGCGTCTTCATTGAGAAGTCCAGGATTATCCTTCAGTGCTTCATTAACTTCGGTGATTGTACCACTTACCGGAGCCTTGACAGGACCAGTCCATTTACCAGACTCGAGTGTACCAATGCTTCGTCCGGCTTCTATTTCTTTGCCAGCAGGTCTAAGTCTAACGAACTTTATCTTGCCAGCCAGGTCAACACCAAAAGTAGTGTAACCAATTCTGATATTGCCATTCTCCTTCTTGATCCAAATCTGATCAGTGGTGTAGTACAAACCTTCGGGAAAATCAAAACCCTCGTGTGTCACCATTGTTTAGTCACCTTAAAGGCTTCTGAAATCTTGTACCTTAAGACATTTGCCCTTTGTAAGATTTCAGTGAATTTAGATATCTTTTACAGCGGCCTCATTGCCATTCATCATCTTTTTGATGGTTTCAACCTCTTCAACGTCGATCTCAACATAGACAGATCCTGAATAGCCACAGCCTTTTTCATCGCAATAATAAGTTGTTGGAACGAGCCAACCATTCACTGAAGTCTTCGTTTCACGAATCTTTGATGAACCACACCTAGGGCAGACCCGAATCTTCCTTGCATCCACTTCTGTGTCCTCCCGACACTAATGATATTACAGATTGGAACTTAAAATACTTGCCTGAGCTAGGAGCCAGTGTTTTAACCCATTCTGTGTGGACTTCTTATAACCTCGCCAGCATACATGAGTGAGATGAAGGGAACACTTAGATCGGGATTCTTTACTGCGGATATGATAGAACGCGTGAAGATATCCACAGGAACAAACGCGCTCGATAACCTACTTGAAGGAGGCATTGAGGCAGGTCTCACACACCTCTTCTATGGAGACCGTTCCCTACACTCGGATTTCCTCAGGTTTGTAGTTCATGCACAGATGCCTGAACAGAGAGGCGGTACTGGAGGTCCTGTCATCGTGATTGATAGTGCTAACATGATCAAGATTGAACAGCTCACTGACATCTCGTATGAACTAGAACTTGAACCAGAAAAGGTAATGGATAGAGTATACATCACTCGCGCCTTTAATTCTTCGCAGACTTATGATCTCATCATGAATCAGCTAGAGGAATTCTTTAGAAGAGTGCCTGCAAAGGTTCTCTTGGTGGCAGGTCTTCCAAATCTGTACATTGAGGAAGGATTCTCAGGAGAGAGCCTTCAACATATTTCACACATGATTTCGAGAATAATGACATTCTCACTTCAGAAAAATACTTTCACATTGGTCTCGGCTCTGTCATCACAAAGGAACAAGAATCTCCCCGCAGGAGGTAGGTCTCTTGCTAGTAATTGCCAAGTCCATGTTCGTGTCGAGAGAACCAAGTCCTATATGAGATACACTCTCTCTAAGCATCCCCAATATCCAGTAAGGACTGTTTCAAGAGCAATCCCCAATGATAACAGCGGAACTCTTCCGCTATCCTATTTTCTTAAGGACTTAAAGGAAGAGAGAGAAAATGATTAGTATCTCCTTTTCTTGTCCAAACTTCTGATAAGCTCCTCTACAAGCTCACGGGGTAATTCTCGTGCCTGTTTCAAGATTGTATCAATCTCGTAGGCTGGAACCCCCTTTGCTTCAAGATCCTTTCGAAGTTCTTCTACCTCGAATGGACTAAGTTTCTCACCGGAGATTATGGCGTCCTTATCACTGGTTTTATCAGGTTCCTCAAAACTCAGACGTCGTTCCCGATCTGTCAATCTACTATCTTCCAAGATCACATGCTCTGCTTCTAGTTTTTCATCTTGAACCTCAACATCTACATCCATATCTTCACTTTTACTTTCACCAGCGACGCGATTTGCAGCCATGCCCTGAATTTCCTCGAGAATCTGCTCAACTGTCTTGTTCTCACGGCGAGCAGCTCTAATTGCTTCTTGAACAATCACCTCTTTCACAAAGGCAGCCTGCTCGCTAATTTTCATCTTTGAGATATCAGCTTTGAAATCATCGAGCTCCTGTTGGTCAAGGTGGGTTAGAATTGCAAGCTGAATGAGTAACTCACCAAGCTCTGGTACTTCAACAGGGACTGATTCAAAGGGCATATCATCAGCTGTTCGAACGATTTCTACTTTTAGGAAGGTATCGTTGAATAGGTCAGCTATCAGACGTTGGCGACTCTTTGCTTCCGTGAGCGGTTTTGGTATCTTACCTTTACGAATAGTTTTGATTTGAGAGTTGATTTTACGGAGCTGTTTTGGTACACTCCAAACTCGGACATATGCAAAGCTAATAGCAAGTAGGATTAATCCAATTGGTAGACCATATGTTATCGAGTTAGTCACAAGTACATCTGTACCATTCTGGCTAAGTTCAACAACAAGTGCTTTTTCACCGAGTGTGTAGACACCATCTCCTATCATGATTGTGACTGCACCAGATCCAGAGGTGAGCTTGATACCACTAGCACTTAGGATAATGAAATACTGTCCAGGATTTGTACCTTCTTGCGTTGTGACAGTGAACGGAGCCCCTCTGCTTGCATTAGCAGAGAAATGCGATCCGGCAATCCCAGTATTATGCCATGCATCCCAGTATAGGAACTCGATGGTGAGAGTTTCACCATTGACAAAATTCCAGAAAGATTGCTCATTGACTATTGAGAATTCTGTAGGAATGTTAATGACTGTAATCCTAAAGAGAATCTCGGCATTTGTTCTGTTTGCCAGACTCATTTCAATATAGAGTCTATATGGCTCAGAAGACACCACAGCTCCAATATCTACATCTGTCGTATCGAAGATGACTCGATATAGTCCATTACCAAGTTCAATAACAGTAACATTGAGATAACTCTCAATAGAAATTCCTCTCAAATAGCTATTCTGAGTGCTTAATGCACCTGTAAGACCACCCACAAAGGCATTACCATCATCAGTATCATTATAGAAGAATTCAATCGTGACAATGTCACCAAGAGGAATTTGTAGATTCCGAAGGTCATCAAGAACTTGCTCATATGTGGGAGTATAGCTTATTGAACTCACAAAGATTTCAGTGTCTGCCGGATGTACTATGAACTGAATTCCAACAGGTGCCTCTTGGTAGTTCTGCTTTTGGAAGACCATTGTGACTGTGAATATACCAGGATTGGCTAAGGTCGTATCTACCTCCACAAGGTAGGTACCATTGGATAGTTCATAAAGAACACCGACCAATATTTCACCCGAGTATTCCACAGATGCCCCATCTATTGGGCCAAATGTCCCAGTGTAGATGAATGTAAGATTGCCAGTCCAACCCCAAGCAACATCAAGATTAGTTGGACGAATTACATCTGTCTGAATTCTTGTGATAGTCAGAGTTAGTTGGGTAGAAGAATCGGTAAATTCAGATGAATTATCCCATACATTAGCTTGAATTCGAACAGGCCAGATACCAAATCCAAGTGCTGCAGTATCAACTATTGCATAGAATGTACCATCCTTATTTGATTCAAAGTAGCCACTCCATCCACGTGCGTCGATGATCCAACGTAGAGTCGCATTCGCAAATAGTTCTCCACCAAAGTCGGGTTTTGTTAGATTTACTGTAAATGTTGCTGCTTCACTGAAGATTACAGACATATCTTCATTAGTGTCACCACTTAGAATTATCTCAGTTATTGATGCTTGCAATTCAATATTAAAAAGGAACGAAGTTGGAGCAAAATTCTTGAAAGTTGCCTGAATCAATAACGAATATGCACCCTGAGGTTGAATTGTAGGACCATTTGCAGGAATTATAACGGTCCATTCCCCAGGAGTTCCAGTATCTATGAAGACGAACTCGTAACCTTGAAAATTAGCGGTAAGTTCTTCCACATATTCAACAGGTATTGGGATAACATTATTGATATCTTCTAAATAGATGATTATAGTCAATCCACTCCCTCGAGGAATTGCTATAGAACCAGTTGAGGGGTCAATCGGGGAGATTCTTGAAGGAAGTGACTGTACGACAAGCGTAATGTAAGCACGGGCAATCTCGAAGTTTTCCTTCGTTGCCATTATTGTAATAACATATGTTCCTGCATCTGCCAATGATGTGTCGATATCACCAGTATAAGAACCAGAGAAGGCAATTTCGCCTAAAGAGCCTACAGCTACTCCAGGCCATATCCAGTCGACAATAGCTCCAGACGTAAGGTTCATCCAAAGCATATTTTGGTAATCAACTGTAATTGAAGCTTGTTCTTTCCAGAGCACTATAACCTGATCTAAGAGAGGAGTGAGGACAGTTTCAATATCACTTATTACTCCAGTTAACACTATTGTCTTCAGAGCTTTATAATAAGGAGATATTCCAGAGTCCCAACCAATATTAAGATTGAATTTGTATGTTCCAGGCTGCTCAAAAGCAAGTGTATCAACACGAATAACGTAAACACCAGCTCCACCAGAAATAATCGTATAATCTCCGGGATCCAACACTATTGCTTGCGCTGAAAATGTAATTATTGCACCATCAACTGTTGCTGCAGTGACCATATCGGTGAGAGAAAAGGTGATGTTGAGTAGGTCACCATATCGAGTTTCATCTAATGGTTCAAGTGCAAAACTCAAAGTTCTTTTTGTTACTGTAACCCATGTTGTAGCTTGAGCGTCAACGTAGTAGGGACTTGTGAATTCATTCCAATTCACAACAATCGTCAGATTATATCGCGCCAATGTTGGACCAAGAATCTCTGAATCAACCGTAAGAACGAATCCAGAACCAGAGGGAGTTAGACTGTAATCTCCAGAGGTAACAAGCGTGCCATTATTGTAAAGTGAGATGTCTGTGACAAGAATTGAAGTTACAGCAGTTCCACGGAAGAGGTCGACATATTCGAAAGCAAATGTAACATCATCAAGGAAGGGTGTCTGGGAAGGTGGAACAGTGATATCGACAATCGTATCTCGTGTTGTCACACGCAGATTTACAGGAGTATATGCGTGACCATGATAAGGTTCTCCAGAAGACCAGAAAGCGTAGACGGTGATTGTAAATTGTCCCAAGGATCCAAATACCGTTGAGTTAACAAAAATTTCATACAAACCACCATCCAAAGATGAATAGATGTAACCATTAGATCCATAACTCAAGGGGATCATGCCTACATGAACCTCAATATCATCGGCAATAATTCCTGTATCACTATCAACATCCAAGAATTCAACCTGAAACACTGCAAAATCCAAGTACGGCACTGGACTCGGTGCAACTTCAAGAGATAATAACGAGAGACGCTCTCGTAACTCAAAAGTTGCTGAGAGATCATCAGAAGCATAGAAGGGAGCAATAGCTGCATAACTCATTCTGAAAACCACATTGAATGGTACTCCAATACTGTATTCAGGATACAAGTAAATCACTATATCATATCGCTGTTCGCCAACATTCCATGTGCTTGTGAAACCCCAGCTACCGGCAGTGAGAATCTCAAGTGTCACATCTCCAGATGCATTTCCAATTATTGTGGTGGTGTATAGGTCCTCGTAATAGAGTACAAATTCAATTGGGTCGTTGTAAGCAACTTTTCCGATTGCCTCATACGAGAGTATGGTACGGCGCTCTCGTAAATCGAGGTTTCGTGTCACCTGTTTATCTGCAATATAGGTCTCATCAACATGTATCTTGACTGTAATGCTCCATAGCCCAGTGGTGGCATATCTAGATGTACTGAACTCAATCTCATAATATCCACCCGCATATTCTCGTACATCATATAGAGAGGGATTGATTACTCCATAATCATCAGTAACCGTGATAGTCGCGCTCAGAATACCATCACTACCGCCATTAGTCACATCAGTCCAAGTGACTGTAATCGTAACGTTATCGCCATAGAAGGTAGGATCAGGTGTTGGATAATCAAGGACAGTCTGTCGTGATAATACATTGATGGAGATTAACCGGTTCGTACGATTGCTGTAGAATGGTTCGCCAGCCCACGTAATATTGAGAGTCATCACATGAACTCCAATGCTGCCAAACTGACTTGTATCAAATGTAATTGTGAAAAGTCCACTATTGTAGGCATAATTGAAGATTATGTTCATTGAGATGTCTAGTTCAGCAGAATCCGAGATATTAGAACCAAGACCTGTGTCCTCCCAACTGAAGGAGAATGTGGCATTCTCACCATAGCTCTCTGGTGAAGGTGGATTGATGAGGAGGAGCGTGCTCCGTGAAAGCACCCAGACAGATACCGAGTTTTCGCGAGTGGAGTAGAATGGTTCAGTACCAGTCCAGTCTATCGTGATTGTCATGATGAACTGCCCAATCTGTCCAAATCCTATTGTATCAATCTCAATCATGTAGAGGCCTGGGTGAGTGCTTGGATTAACCTCAGTAATAGTTAATTTGCTAATATCAAAAGGAACGTTAAAAGCTACTGATATATGAACACGTCCAATACCATAACCTTGGTCAGTTGAATTTGTAATTCCATTTCCACTGTCTTTCTCACTATACACAAAAGTATAGGTCATGGTTTCTAAATATGCGGAGGGATCAGAAGCTGTGATGAGTGTTAGCAGTGAATCGACACCTTGAATATTCACTGAAACAACAATCATATTGTTTTCATATTGCTGCACAGGTCCGGTCCACTCAACATAGATTGTGAGCGTTTGAGGACCAAGTCCAAATTGAGATGCAGGAACTGAGAGGATGTAGAATCCATCACCAAGAAGCAGATTATAGTTATAGCTTGAACTTACTAATCCCGTTGCATTTTCAACATAAAAGCTGACAAGCGCATCTTTTATTCCGACTTTGTTATCAAAGTCATAATAGTACACTGAAATATTGATGATTGCATTATATGCAGTAGGTGGAGGTGTATCAGCTGTCAAGATGGTATCATGGCTTCTTACCTCAATCTGAATCTCACAATATCCATCTTGGTAGTTGCTGTTGATTGAGAAAGTAAACCAGATCAGATAGGTTCCCAATATGTCAGAACCATCAGTCTCAAACGTTATCTGATATCTTGTTCCTGTCCAAGTGAAAACAGGGGCGATATTACCTGTCCAATTATGACCAATAGTGATAGCTTCAAGTGGTACACCATTATCAAGGTCATTCCATTCTATGTAGAAGACCTGAGCATTTCCAGACGGTATCTCTAGACGAATTACTGTTGGGTTAGCATCAGTATGGATTTGTGTGACAACTACTGTGATTATGAGCCACCGGGTCTGATAGCTTAGTGCATTTGCAGTTAGGTTCACATAATGTGTTCCAATTCCAAATCCAGATACGTCGATATCTACTTGATAATCACCATTTGCGATATGTGACCACGAAATAGGAGCATCACTTGTTGAGATAGTACCAGTCGTGATTCCAGTATCTCTATCGAGATCTCTATAGTATAGATGGATTCTTACATCCATGTTGTATGGAGTTGAAACGGTATAGAGATTAGCAGTAAGATCACTTGTTGCAGGGCGATACCTGAAATTAATGACAGCACTTGTTGATGCATACCGATCATCTGCAGGATTCACTTGAATCAATATAGAAAAGTACTCGCCGCCTTCAAAGTAGCTCCATGCAATAGAGATGTTGTACATTCCATAACCAAGAGGAGTAATAGTCGTGACATAGGTGGTAGCCCCACTAGTCACTATGAACTGATCTGCTTCTCCATTGATTGGTAAACCATAGTATTGACCAGACTCACTCACGTTGAAGTGCATAATGATGAAGAAATCGTATTCTTGAGGGAAAACCAGATCATTTGGTTCGTTATACAGAGTTGTCTGGAGACTACGAATTGTCACATAAAAAACATAGTTAATGGGATTGTCATAGTTCCCATTCATCACTACTGTTAGCGTTACCTGAATTGAGGATACCGGCCATGAATTTGTCTTGAGGTCCAGAGAGAAACTCGAGAGTGAAGCATTGAATTGAGTCCCTTGGCTTGATGCAAAAGAGAATGATGTGACACTTGAGATGTCAATTATTCCACCATCAAGATCAGTTATTGATACTGTAACAGGAGTGTCGGCTCCATATGCAGTTGTCAGACCACCCAAAACAGTGACAGCTGTTTTGTGAGTTCTAATCTGTATATTAAAGCTGTAAGTATTAGGAGCATAATAGTCAGAATCAGACATTACAACATCTATATCAACAGATGTTGAGCCAACTAACCAAATATTCGTGTCAAGTGTAATTCCATTTAGATTGAACAGACTAGATACAGGTTGAAATCCATAACTTGAAGTAAATGTAAGGGAATCAACAACTGAGGCCTCCAACATAGTACCAGTATCAAGGTCAATAAGCACGACATTGACAGTTGTATCCTGACCATAGGGTGTGATTAAATTCCCTGATACAGATACAGCAGTATAATGAGCACGAAGCTGAAATGAAACATCAACACTTGCAGCCTCGTAAAGATTAGATGGATTAGTAGCATTGAAGGTGTAGTAGTAGAGACCCTTGGAGAGAGTGCCTGTTGGTATCGATATGTTATATCGACCATTTCCTTCCCAGAGAATTGTGACAGGAGAACCATCCGCAAATGTAATTGTTGCATCAGGTATTAATGAACCATCCCAAGTATCCTGATAGACCAAGGTTGCAGTGAAGTTGAATCCCACAGGAGTCGTTGATACCCACTCATAAGTGAGTTGTGTTGGATGATAGAGATCCAGATTGAAGGATGTTGAATCATCTAAATAATACGGATGGGTTGAATCAATATTGATGAGCCAATGTTTCCTCTCGTTCAGTTCTGAAGTGTTTCGTGCGACAGAGTATCTTCCATCTCCAAGATCTTCGAAATACACGGTAGTTTCAGTACCTGCTATAGTCCAATTCATTGATACTGCTGCTCCAGTGATAGGATTACTATTACCTGTATCTGAGAGGTCGACAACAAGGTAAAGTAAATCACCCACGGTCATCTTCTCTAATCCTGCTGCTGCATCAGAAGGAGTATCAATATCTAAAGTTGCGGCTCTCCGAACAATGAAGTTCCGCTGGTATTCTCCAACTCTATAACTGACTGAATTTCCAGAGTCATTATAGTGAGCAGATACAGTCCAGACTCCAGCAGGAAAATCAGCATCTACAACCTTATCGATGTACATCTCTGGAGAGGTCTGAACGGACTCAGAAGTAAGTGTACGAAAGCCAGATGAGGATTGATACATCAACCACTCGGTCTGAATCCAAGCACTTGATCTAATAGAATTCGATATGCGAACCTCATCAATAACTCCACTAAACCACCCTTGCTTTGGGGATGGCATCTGGTCAACAAAACCACCACCGATGACCCAATCATCTGAGAAAGCAAGACTCGCAGTGGCAAGAGAACCGGAAGTCGTGTTTGTATTATCGACACCATTGACATAGACTTTGCTAAGAGATGGTGTATTTGCATTCATTGTACATGTGAAAAAGTACCATGTATTACCGGACCAAGTTCTTCTCAGGCTCCAAACATATTTTTGACCCATTCCACCATTCTCCATTTTGAAAACCAGAGAACCTCGTGGAACTGTAGGATGGGAATAGTCACTTCCAGCAATGACAACATGCATATCCGTATCACCATCAATGGCCTTGGTAAAGATAACTTGAGTCACTCCACTATTCTGATTTATTCCAGAATCAAGTTTGAACCAGCCAGAGAGAGTGACATCACCCGTAGGTTCTAGTCCTCGGGCAGCTGTAACATTTATCCTATCATCTGTACCATCGAA